>DPHE01000053.1:506-1635 GCA_003521815.1 Colwellia sp. | reverse complement strand
GACGGCTCCTTGGATTTAAATCATAAGGATATTAAGCATGATTTAGCCAACCCAACGAGCCCAGTCAGTGCCATTGGTTTCATCACAGAATCACTTAAGCAAAGAAAGCTACAGGGTATTAATGCCTTTAATGTGCTCAGTTGTGATAATGTTTCTGGCAATGGTGAAAAACTGCGTCGCGCTGTTTTAGATTATGCCGGACAGTTTGATACCAGCCTGAAAGAATGGATAGAGAAAAATATCGCCTTTCCAAATTCAATGGTTGATAGTATTACCCCTAAAACTGAAAGCTATACCATTGAGTCCGTATCAAAAGCTATTCATTTACAAGATAACTGGCCAATACAAAGGGAAGAGTTTACGCAATGGGTTATCGATAACAACTGGCAAGGTGAACGCCCTGATTGGGAAAAGGTAGGTGTTATATTTACCGATGACGTAGAAGGGTTTGAGAAAGCAAAGTTAAGATTACTTAACTGCTTGCATTCAACATTGGCCTACGCAGGTTCACTCGCCGGTTATGAAACTGTATTTGATGTCACTAGCGATAAATATTTTTATCAATTTATTTCTAAGTTGGCTTCTGATGAAATTATTGGCTCATTTGTTCCACCAAAAGAATTAGATGTAAAATCCTATAGTCATGATATTATTCAGCGTTTTTTAAACCCTAATATCCGTCATTTATTAGCGCAAATAGCTTTTGATGGTTCGCAAAAAATACAAATGAGAATATTGCCAACAATTGAAGATAACATAGCGTTAGGGCGATCTACTAAGCTGCTTTCTTTATCGTTAGTTTGCTGGTTTGAATTTATTTGCTGTGCGTTAAAAGAAGGTAAAGAAATTATTGACCCTATGGCAAACACTTTTGCTAATATACCAAAATTACTCAGTAATGACGTACTTGAAGTCGTTGAAGCTTTTTTAAGTATTGAATCAATTTTTAGTCAGGCATTGAAAAATAACATCCCATTAAAGGCTCAATTAGTAAAAAGTTTAATCGCATTACGTCTTAGTGACGTTAAGAAAATAAATGTTCTCATAGAGACGTTATATGAGTAAGCACCACAAAATTGTTAGCCGACCATGGACTTAGTGCATTATCGTAACAAGATAAATAAAAAAT
>DPHE01000053.1:0-281 GCA_003521815.1 Colwellia sp. | reverse complement strand
GGGGGGAACTCAAGGATTTTTTAATTTTGTGTACCTATTTTGTACCTGTGACCATTCATTAAATTTCCGTAGCCAATAGCCAATAGCCAATATTAGAGTAATAGATGACCTAAGCATGCAGCGTAATTTATATTCGTTATAATAAAAAATTATCCATCCACATAACAACATCGAGTGAACTTATGGTTATTGTTAGTCTGTTAATTTTCGTTATTTGTATTCATCTATGGCGTAAATATCTTTTATTAAAAGAAACTGGTATTAAAAATCACGAAGACTTT
>DPHE01000044.1:11089-31720 GCA_003521815.1 Colwellia sp. | reverse complement strand
TTACCGGAAAAAACAGGCAATGAATCCAAAATCAGATACCGGCCAAGTTAATTGACGCCGACCGGACAAGTTAGTTGACGTCTGATAGGCTGAACAAACCAAAATATTGATAAAAACATGGAATTGATTTCGCGGCTGTATTGACTTGAAACCTATTACATAATTGTGAAATAGGTTTCAAGTCATGTTCTTCTTACTTTAATTTTCCGTGATGCTGAATAGCAATATGGGTGAGCTGAACAGGAGTGGCTATTGATGGAAAAGGTCTATTGTGCAACTCGTTATAAAGTTTTTCACGAAGAGGATGAGTTTCTATTTTACTCAACAAAGATAAAGGTAGCGCGACACTTTCAGATAATTCATTAGATATTGATTTATTTAACAAGGTAGCATTCTCACATTATCTTATTGCTGATATGACCGTGATCTATGTTAGTTGGTATAACAGTTTTAATATATCCCTCTTATGGGGGATATTAAAACTACCTTTAACCCCTGTAGAGTACTATTTTTGAATAAGGTGGTTTTATTTTTTAGTAAATAAGTCGTTTATTTATCAATTAGTTAATACATTTATCCACTAGCGTAGGACTACTGTATTATTTTGATATGGTTAACTTGATATTGATAATAATTGCGATAAATATTGTTTGCTCTCTTTTGCAAGTAAACACTGTTCGGCCAAAATATCATGAAGGATCGCTTCACTGGTTAATGGATTAGCAAGTACAACCCGAAAAACAATTATTTTTTCACCTCCATAACGTGCCACTTCAATACGAGTACGCGAAACAAACGAACGGCCATCTTCTCGTTGGCGCTTTTGAATAAACTTAGTGAGTTTTCCTAGCAACAAATTTATCTCATCTTGTGTTTTGCTATCACCATTTTCAACCGCTTTAGTAAGGAATGTATGTACTGTTTTAGGCACATAACGGTAGGTTAATAAACACAACTCGGGTTCAGTTATCAATTCAAAATTTTCATGATGACTAATAATATCAGCAAAGTACCTTGCTTTGGTAATAGCTCTATTAATTAACATTTCATAGCCAGGGCGGCTAATAATATGCAAGCTAGCGTAAACTAGCATAGCCATACCAGAACGAGAGCCTTCTAGGCTATGACTGCCCAGATCTTTGGAGCCTTTACGCAAGATATACTCAGCATGATGTTCGATATCAGCAACCGCAGATGGATCTTTAAACAATACCACGCCCGCACCCATAGGCACGTACATTTGTTTATGGGCATCAATGGTCACTGAATCAGCACGCTCAATGCCATTAAGTAAATAACGGTGCTTATTGGATAATAACGTTGCTCCACCCCATGCGGCATCGACATGAAAATGGCATTGGTATTGCTCCGCGATATCCGCCATTTTATTTAATGGGTCAATGTTACCTGTTTCGGTAGTACCTGCCACACCGACAATCGCAAGCACTTTAATATTTTGCTCTGTTAATTCTCGGCACTTTTGCTGAAGTTGTTGGCAATCTATTTTGTTGTATTCATCGGTTGGAATAGAGATAACACTGTCTTGACCAATACCGAGCACATCAGCTGATTTTTGTAATGAATAATGCCCCCGTTCTGATACTAAAATCACCAAACCTTGATAACCATAATGTTGCAAGGCATTAAACAAGCCTGCACGGGTAATACCAGGAAAATCACCATCGGCTTTAAGTAATTTATTTCGAGCCACCCACAAGGCGGTAATATTAGCTACCGTACCGCCAGAGCAAAAGGCCCCTAATGAATTATTAGGATTATGTAACCATTGTTGGTAAAAAGTATCATTTTCTTGGTAAACCAAGTTATGCATCATACCTAATACTTGTCGTTCTAGTGGCGTAAACGCTTTTGAAGTTTCCACTTTAACTAGGTTTTGATTTAAACCAACCATTAACTTAGACAAGGGTAAAATAAAAGCAGGTAACGCTGACGTCATGTGACCGATAAAGCTTGGACTAGCCGTATGTACTGAATGGGCGACTAATTTATCAAGTAAATGGTGTATGTGATCAGAAACAAATTCAGGTTGTTCAGGAATACGTGCACTAATAAAATCTTGTTCAATATCTGTTAATGCATTTTTACTGGCAACTATATAGTTGTTGAGAAAATCAGATAAACTGTGCGATATCTCTTGTTCAATGCGTCCTAAAGTAGAATCTGGTGCTTCGGCAACAGTAAATATTCTATGTAAAGATTCATTTGTTGCTTCTGCTGTGCGTTTAGGTGTCGTCATTTTAGTGGTTACTTGCATAAGGTTAACTGCCAACATACTTGGCCACTGGCTAGGTATTTAGCTTCAAAAGGTGTCAGTGCTTGCTCTTCTGCTACGTTAACTTGAGAAAGCTCTCCATGCAAGGTCATTTGTGTTGCCGCCAGCTTAAACTCTTCTAAATATAAACGCCAATTACTACGCAATATTAATGTGTCACCAATACTTGTCATTTGTGGGAATACCGCACTACCATGCCAACGACGTTGTAAGTGCTTAGACTTAGGCCAAGGATTAGGATAGAGAATATAGTGCTTAGTCACAGGCCAATTAGCCGCTTTAACCAAACGATAAAAATCATTTAAGTCAGCACGAACTAGATGATAATTTTGTGCGCTATAGCCGTTTTCCTCAGTAAAGCCTTCAACATTTCGATTAATTCTGTGAGCAGACTTATCCACACCAATAACGAGTGCTTGTGGGTTTTGCTGAGCTAAAATTCGACTACTTTGACCAACACCACAACAGGCATCTAAAATAATTTCTCCCGCAGGGTTAGTCTGTAAAAATGCTTGCACTAACGTATCCATTTCCTGAAAAGCTTGCTGGGTATGTGGCTGATAAGGTTTTTTAAAAGGATGTGACAAATGCTTTATTACCACTTCACTTAGTTTTTCATGAATACCTGTTTGGTTAGTGATAATGGTTTTAGAGTCACCAAATACACTTTTTTGTTCATCCACTTCTTTTTTAGCCATGTTTTGGTCTTTAGCCATAGTAACTTCCATTAAGATCTCAATCCTATACCTTTACTGATTAAAACCATAGCAATAGTAAATAAGGTGGCAATAAAAAAGCCAAGGACTAAAAATGCACTGACAATGCTAACATCAGAAATACCTAAAAAGCCGTATCGGAACGCATTTACCATGTAAACAATGGGATTAATTTGAGATACACCCTGCCAAAAATCAGGCAATAAGCTGATAGAATAAAATACCCCACCAAGGTAGGTTAATGGTGTCAGCACAAAGGTGGGAATGATAGATATATCATCAAAACTGTTGGCAAAAATAGCATTGATTAACCCCCCTAAAGCAAATGTCGCCGAGGTTAACGATACCGTTGCTATGATCACCCAAACGTTATGAATTTGAATATTAACAAATAATAATGAAACCAAGGTAACGATTAAGCCTACTAACATACCACGTGCCATGCCACCGCCAACATAGCCGGCAACAATCACCCAGTTTGGCACGGGTGCTACTAACATTTCTTCAATATTTCGCTGCCATTTTGCACTAAAAAAAGATGAGGCTACGTTTGAGTATGAGTTAGTAATCACTGTCATCATAATTAAACCCGGTACAATAAACGACATGTAATCAAAGCCACCCATTTTGCCAATACGAGAGCCGATAAGTGTGCCAAAAATCACAAAATATAAGCTAATAGTAATAGCAGGTGGTACTAAGGTTTGTATCCAAATACGTAAAAAACGCTGAGTTTCTTTTGTTAAAATACTTTTTAAGGCGATGGCGTCATTCATATTAGTTAACCTCCTTGTTTATTTTTTTAGTCGTTGTTATATCAGACTCTTTAGCAGAGATTAGGCTAATAAATAATGCTTCTAAACGATTACTTTTATTACGCATACTCAACACGTTAATACTCTGCTCGGTTAATTGTTGAAAAACATCATTTAAATTTTGTTTTTTATTTAAATCAATTTCTAACGTATGATCATCAATCACCCTATAGTCAGTGTTATTTAAAATAATATTTGTATCATGAGGTGATAAGTCTAAAACAAAAGTTTCAACATCAAGTTGTGCTAATAATGCTTTCATACTGGTATTTTCAACAATTATACCATGATTAATGATCGCAATATTACGACATAACATTTCGGCTTCTTCTAAATAATGGGTCGTTAGAATAATGGTAATTCCTTGGCTGTTTAGCTCGCGTAAAAAATCCCACATAGAACGACGCACTTCAATATCAACGCCAGCGCTTGGCTCATCTAAAATTAATATTTGTGGTTCATGCATTAAGGCACGCGCTATCATTAATCGACGTTTCATCCCGCCAGATAACATACGTGCTGCATCATCACGTTTATCCCATAACGCCAATTTTTTTAAATATTTTTCCGCACGTTCAATGGCAACTTTGCGTTTAACGCCATAATAGCCCGCTTGATTCACTAAAATATTCATCAAGGGTTCAAACTGATTGAAATTGAATTCTTGTGGTACTAAACCAATGAAACTCTTCGCTTTCTCTAAGTCGGTGGCTATGTCATAGCCAAACACTTTGACCAGGCCTTGGCTTTTATTTACTAAAGAGGTGATTACACCTATAGTGGTAGATTTTCCTGCACCATTAGGGCCAAGGAGTGCAAAAAAGTCACCTTTTTCAACAGTTAAGTCAATACTTTTAAGGGCTTGAAAACCACCTTTGTAGGTTTTTTCTAGTGACTTAATTTCTAATGCATGAGACATGGTTTTGCCTTGAACGTTAACGAATAAAAAAATTAAATGTAACACCAATTGTACTAACTAAGTGATCATTTTCAAATGACCTAAATATCCAATGGCATCGTTGCTTTCAATCTCATAAGCTAGCTATTGTTAAATCAAGTGCCTTGCTCGTGAAAATTCACTTTAGTTGAACGCTATAATCCTAATTAATACAAGTGGTATAAGAAGAGTAAATATGGTGCTTTAAATGCACTTTTCAACAGTAAAAAACAAAAGTTTTCTTTAAAGATAACATTTATTTACAATATGTTATCCTCTACTTATTTGTCTATATCATTAAGTAGTCAGTCATAAATAATAAAACTTTATTATTTTATTATTTTATTATTTTTCACTAACGACATCTAAAATTTAATAACTACGGGTATCTTTGCTAGTGATGGCCAAACAACTGGTATAAAAGTAGCTGCTGTGAGCTTGAATAGTGTTCATAAAGGGAGCTTCTTGAGCTAACCATTCGACAAGCTCAGGGCAAACGGAATTCATCCGTTCCTCCGGATACGAGAGTAGTATTTCCGTACCTCCGAGTGAGAGACGCGAGAGTAGTATTTCTGTTCACCCGGGAGTAAGGTGTGAGAAGAGAACTCCATTGATCCTGAGCTTGTCGAAGTAAAAAAATTTAAACGAGCATAACATGTCAGTAAAAAGCATTATAAAATTAAGTCATAACCCAACAGGCTTTGGTGATATGACCAATCAGCCAAATACAGCAATTTTTGAGTTGACTCAACCCATTCTGCATCGTCATATCTATTATGAAGATGAAATGTTAGGGTTGCAGATTGGTGTTTGGGATAGTATTGACATGTCTGAAATTTCCGTTCCTCATGGCAATGATGAGTTTATGATCATCATTGCAGGTGCGGTAAAAATTAAAAATAATAAAACTGATAACATTCAAACCATCATGGCAGGTGAAAGTGTTGTTATTCCTCAATGTTATGATTATCAGTGGCATCAACAAGGGTATTTACGTAAATTTTATCTTATTTATAAACCACAAGAAGCACCAGAAAAGCCAGTCACCGAAAATGTCGTTTATATTGATGAAACTAATGACATTCCATGGCAAAAAACGTCAGATGGTCACCGTAAAAAAACACTCTATCAAAATAAAAATCAACGTTTTACCGCAGGTGTTTGGCAAAGTAATGCATTAACTACTAACTTAATTGCTTTTCCTTATCATGAATTTATCTTTATTAAAAAAGGTAGCCTTATTTGCACCGATGAGATGGGTGTAGCAAATCTATTTAAAAATGGCGACGTACTCTTTATACCGCAAGGAACACGTTGTGCTTGGAAAGTTAACGATAAGGTAAGTATTCACTTTACTCAAATAAAGTAAGTCGAACACTTGTAATGCTTTATCCGCAGTTTTATTTTTATAATGATCTTCGTAATGTCCATCAATAGCGAAAATATAGATAGACACACCATCGAATTTTTAGATGATCCTATATTTTTGAGAAATCGGTTTTGACCATAAACCAGCACTAGAATCGTTTTTAAGGGTTTCTTTTAAGTTGTCTCTAAACTGATTTACACTTGTGGTATACATAGTATCTTCACTTAATTCTATTGAAGCAAGGTATCGATATTGACTCTTTAGGGTACGATGCTAAGTATCAAAGTAATAAAAAGAATTCATAAGTGAATCAACGGGACTAAAAATAGGGCTATTGAAACGGTATTTTAGCCCAAGTTTATAGCCCTTTAGGTTTGGGTTAACTGCACGGGAAATTTGATGAAATATTTTGCATACGGTCCAAATATGTCAATTTTCAGACTTATAGAGCGGCTACCAAGCGCCAAAATGCTTGAAATAGTAACACTTAAAAATCACCAATTACGTTTTAACATGAGTGGTGATGACAATTCTGGAAAGTGCGACTCTTTTCAAACGAATAATAGCGAAGACAGCGTCATTGGGGTTCTATTTGAGATAAATAAAAATGAAAAACACGTGTTAGATAGAGCTGAAAGCTTAGGGTATGGATACGACGAAAAGTTAGTATGGGTACAAAATAATTCGGGTGAAGTTTTTGAAGCGTTAATATATTACGCAATAAAATTAGACGCTTCATTAAAACCGCGATGCAAAGCAGCGGGCAATGTACATTTAATGAACTATTTAACATAATAAAAGGCGTAATACCTTTTCATTTTTTACTGCTTTTAGCTAACAATTATAAGCCACTTAATTTGGTATTATATAAAAAAGGATTATGTACATGAATTTCAATGCCACATTGCTGGGTGAAATAGTCTTCTATTCTATGCTTATCGTCGGCGCCTTAAGTTATTACTTAGGTAAACGGAAAACATCTACACCTAAAATTGCTACATTGGTCGGTATCGCATTATGTATTGTTCCACCACTCAATATTGTTTACCTAATTTTATTAATGTTAAAAAATGATGTTTCCACAACTACTTAGCCTATTTTTTTTGCATTAGGTTTCTCATAATCACCGCATGGGATATCTAATTTACACCAATAATAGCGGTGTGTTTTAGGAGAAAGATGATGAGTAAAATCGTAGCAGAAATAACATCAGCAAATGCTGATTATGTGGCGGACTTTGGTGAAAAAGGTGATTTACCTATGCTTCCGGGAAGACAGTTTGCAATCCTAACTTGTATGGATGCTCGTTTAGATCTCGCCAAATAGGCAGGTCTTGCAGAAGGTGATGCTCATGTGATACGTAATGCAGGTGGGAGAGCAAGTGACGATGCTATTCGTTCATTGGTAATATCTTACAAATTACTTGGAACAAAAGAATGGTTTGTTATTCACCATACTGATTGTGGAATGGAAACATTCACCACAGAAATTATGGGTGAATTGCTTTCTGGTAGCCTTGAAACCTCTAGTGTAGACGCGGATGGTTGGCATGATAGCAATACTGGTGGTGGTACAACTGATGGAAAATACATTAACTGGTTAACTATTAGCGATCAGGAAAAAAGTGTTTTGGAAGATGTTCAGCGTATTAGAAGCAATTCAATGGTGCCAAGCGACATTCCAATTTATGGTTATATTTATGACTGTAAAACGGGCAATCTTATCGAAGTTTCTCAAGCAACAGAAGCGGGCAAGATAAGTTAAACTCTCGATTGTTTCTTTCCTAATCAAAGCCCTTCTTTGGCGTCACGACGATGGCGTAGGGATGGTGCCGTTAATATGACACATCTATCCACTTAATAATGTCTTTACGCGGTTGATATCGATAAATAGTACCAATAATCGACTTTAGTCCAATTTGAACAATTGACGTTACTCGATAGACTGGTATGCCAATAGTATAACGTTTTTCGAAAATAGTTGAACAATAAAAATGAAACTATAATAAGGCTGAAGCAACACCCATAGCCTGACGTTTATTTTTAATCTCGCTTTATCATAATGCGCGAGTTCTCATTTTTGAAAGATACTTTTTCGAGTAGGTTATAACTCTATTGCGTTTAGAATTAATTTAAATATAAAGGATGCTACAAAGATGAGTTCAAAAATAATATACACCTATACCGATGAGGCACCACTGCTAGCTACCTGCTCACTACTGCCGATTATCAAAACTTTTGCAGCATCAGCAGACATAGCTGTAGAACTAAAAGATATCTCTCTCGCGTCTAGAGTGTTAGCTGCCTTTTCCGATAGATTACCAGCAGATCAGCAAGTACCTGATACATTAGCTGAATTAGGTGCCCTAACTCAGGACCCTGACACAAACATCATCAAATTGCCTAATATCAGTGCCTCCATTCCTCAATTAAAAGACGCTATAGCTGAATTACAAGCACAAGGTTATGCTATTCCTGATTATCCTGAAGCTCCAAAAACTGACGAAGATATAGATAACGAAGCTAGATATTCAAAAACGTTAGGTAGTGCGGTAAACCCAGTACTTCGTGAAGGTAACTCCGACCGTCGTGCTCCACCAGCGGTTAAAGCTTTTGCTAAGAAAAATCCACATTCTATGGGTAAGTGGAGCCAAGCTTCAAGAACTCACGTTTCACACATGCATGAAGGCGATTTCTATGCCAGTGAAAAATGTATGACTATGGATAAAGCGTGTGATGTAAAAATTGAATTTGTCGCTAAAGAAGATGGTGCCGTAACCGTATTAAAAGAAAAAACTTCACTTCAGGCAGGTGAAATCATTGACAGTATGTTTATGAGTAAAAAGGCCCTATGTGAGTTCTTAGAAGAAGAAATGGAAGATGCTAGACAAACTGGCGTGATGTTTTCATTCCATGTAAAAGCCACTATGATGAAAGTATCTCATCCGATTGTTTTTGGTCATGCGGTAAAAGTTTATTATAAAGATTTATTTGCTAAGCACGCTGAAACCTTTGAAAAACTCGGTGTTAATGCCAATGATGGTGTTAGTAGTATTTATGAAAAAATAAAACAACTTCCTGAATCTTGGCGTGAAGAAATATTAGCCGACTTACATGCTTGTTATGAAACTCGTCCTGAATTAGCAATGGTTGACTCTGCTAAAGGTATTTCAAATTTCCATACCCCAAATGAAGTTATTGTTGATGCTTCAATGCCCGCCATGATTAGAGCAGGTGGTAAGATGTGGGGACCTGATGGTAAAACGAAAGACACCAAAGCGGTTATGCCTGAAAGTACTTTTGCAAGAATTTACCAGGAAATCATCAATTTCTGTAAAACTCACGGTGCATTTGATCCTACCACCATGGGAACAGTGCCAAATGTCGGTTTAATGGCGCAAAAAGCAGAAGAGTATGGTTCACATGATAAAACGTTTGAATCACAAGGTGATGGCTCTATTCGCATTGTTGATGATGAAGGAAAAGTTTTATTAGAAATGGATGTTGAAGAAGGTGATATTTGGAGAATGTGTCAAGTCAAAGATGCACCAATACAAGATTGGGTAAAATTAGCCGTTACCCGTGCAAGGTTGTCTGATACGCCTGCAGTATTCTGGTTAGACGAATACCGTCCGCATGAAGCTGAATTAATTAAAAAAGTTAAACATTATCTGAAAGATCATGATTTGACCGGCTTAGACATTCAAATCATGTCACAAACAAGAGCGATGCGTTATACGTTAGAGCGTATTTTGCGTGGTGGTGACACGATTTCTGTGACGGGGAATATTCTTCGTGATTACTTAACGGATTTATTTCCAATTCTAGAATTAGGTACTAGTGCCAAAATGCTATCTATAGTGCCATTAATGGCGGGTGGTGGCTTATTCGAAACAGGCGCAGGTGGTTCAGCACCTAAGCATGTTAAACAACTTGTAGAAGAAAACCATTTACGTTGGGATTCGCTTGGTGAATTTCTTGCATTAAGTGCTTCTTTTGAAGACTTAGGTATTAAGAAAGATAGTTCTAAAGCTAGATTGTTGGCAAAAACATTAGATCAAGCAACGGCAGAGTTGTTAGATAATGGTAAGTCTCCGTCGCGTAAATCAGGTGAGCTTGATAACCGTGGCAGTCACTTTTACTTATCTTTATACTGGGCTAAAGCATTAGCTGAGCAAACTGAAGATACTGAACTTCAAAGTCACTTTGCGCCATTAGCTAAATCACTATCTGACAATGAATCAACGATTGTAAGTGATTTGATATCTGACCAATGGCATTCTGTTGATATTGGTGGTTACTACAAAGCCGACACTCAAAAGGTTATTGATATAATGCGACCTTCTAAATGCTTTAATGATGTATTAGCCTCATTTAAATAAGTTAAGTTACTAAAACGTAAAGCTAAAATAATAAAGCCTGAAATACACTAAGTATTTCAGGCTTTTTTTTGCCGGTAAAAACGTTAGTAAAAGTAGCCAGTGCGTTACTTTTTCTCTATAGTTTCTTTGGGGTCTGATATCACCTCAACTGTTTAAATAGAGATAAACTCTTGCTAAAAAAATCTGTTTTAAAAAATCACTCCAACAATTCATGAAATACAGTGGATCACAGTATCTTTATCGGTAAACACGTTAATAACTTCTTTTGCTAAATCTACGCCAACCATAGTATTCTTCACCAGTAGAATGTGGACGAGTAGAATTCTCTAATCAGTAGACTCTTTAGGTGTTGCTGGTTGTTCAAAAGGTTACCTCAACATAACCGATTAAAAGTATCATAATGAGGGGCAATCAATGCCTAATCGTTTACAGCAGTATTGTTTGTTTATACTTATGGTTTTACTGGCCTTAGGGTTACCTATTGAAACCTTTGCACACGGTGTAGATGAAAACACTCGTACATTTTTGCAACAAAATACGGGTATACAAATCATTCCATTTTTGTATGTCGGCGCCAAACATATGGTTACTGGCTATGATCATCTATTGTTTTTAGTCGGGGTAGTATTTTTTTTATATCGTAGTCGTGATGTCTTACTGTATGTCAGCATGTTCACACTAGGGCATAGCTTAACCTTACTTTTCGGCGTGATTAGTGATATTCAAGTTAATGCATATTTAATCGATGCTATTATAGGATTGTCGGTAATCTACAAAGGCTTTGATAATTTAGGGGGATTTACCCAACTATTGGGTAAATCCCCTAATGCAAAATTGGCCGTGCTGATATTTGGACTTTTTCACGGCTTCGGTTTGGCCACTAAATTACAAGCGTTTCAATTACCTTCAGATGGCTTAATTACTAATTTAATTGCTTTTAATGTGGGTGTTGAACTAGGACAATTCACTGTACTCGCCTTTATTTTACTAGTCATTAACTTGTGGCGTAAACACCTTAGTTTTACTCAATTTGCCACCATGACAAATTGCTTGCTGATGAGTGCTGGATTTATGTTGATGGGTTATCAATTAACGGGCTATTTCATTAATTAATTCACAACACTTAACTCAACAAAAGTGAGTGAACAACACATATAAACAGGAATTTAGAGATAAATTTATGCAACCAAAAAACATTGTCTTAACCAAGATGACACTATTTAAATACACCCTATTTAGTATAGTGTTAGCTGTAATAACCTTACTTACCATCATATTACCGGCTGAATATAATATTGATCCTACAGGTATTGGTCATACGCTTGGATTAACTGTTTTTAATAATGTTAAAGCTGAAATGACCCCGTCGCTTTTATCAGAAAAAGTATCAGAGAAAACAAAATGGACCAGTGAAACAATTGAAATAATGGTTCCTGCGCTTAGTGGCGTTGAGTACAAATTTACTATGCAACAATATCAAAAACTATCCTACGAGTGGGCCACTAATGGTACAGCGTTATATTTTGATTTGCACGGCGAACCAAAGGGCGACACCACCGGCTATTTTGAAAGTTATGCCATAGCCACATTAAAGGGTATGGAAGGTAGTTTCACCACACCATTTTCAGGTGTTCATGGTTGGTATTGGAAAAACACATCAAATGCACCTGTCATTGTTCAGTTAACTGTTAAAGGTGAATTTGACAAACATGACCTAAAGTAACTTATCCCTCAATTTATAATCTAAAACTAGCAAGGTCGTAATCATGTATAAAGCTATCTATTTAACAAGAGCAGAAAAATGAATACAGCAATACAACTTAGTAAAGAAGATATTAGAAAAAACAAACCTACTCGAGATGAATACCTCAGTCAGCCTAAGCTTCCTCTGGTACTGGTATTAGACAATGTCACTAATAGTTATAATGTAGGTGCTTTTATTCGTTTAGCTGATGCTTTCGCTATTGAAAAAATTATTGTTTGTGGCGCGCTAACTATTTCAGATAAGAAGTTAAAAAAAGCGTCTAGAAATGAAGCTAAATGGGTTTGTATTGAATATAGCGACAGCACCAGTGCAAGCTTACAAACCTTATTAGATAAAGATTATACTATTTTTAGTGTTGAGCTATGTCATCAGTCAATTGACTATAAAGCGGTAGCCTACAGCTCTTCTTGTGTATTAGTTTTAGGAAATGAACGTAAAGGCGTGAGTGAAGCTGCATTAAAATTAAGTCATCATCAAATACACATTCCCATGTTTGGCATGGGTAATTCTTTGAATGTTTCAACCGCTGGCGCTATTGTGCTAGCAGAGTGTGCTAGTCAAATTCGAAAAAAGTGTAAACGCTAAAGCGTAAGTCATCATTGACATAGAGAAGTTGACCATGCTTTTGTACAAAATAATACCGGATAACTAAATTTTTCTAATGGCTAATACTGAATACCGCGAGTCTAATTGTTAGCATAAATATACTATTGAAGTGATTTTAATTTACAGCGTCGGTTTATATTACGCGTGATACCCAAGTCAATGATTATGCTTCTTTGACTGTGTTCACTAAGAATATTACTTTGCATAAAAAACCAGAAAAGCGTAATATTTACCTACTTTTCTGTTATTAATAACTTTTTATGCCTGTCAATTTACCTGAAATAACTCCTGATCTACTTACACCTATTCAAGGCATTCGCCTAGGCTGGGTGGAGTCAAATATTAAACAACCCAATCGTAAAGATTTACTCGTTATTGAAATCGCCGATGGCAGTGCTGTATCGGGCGTTTTTACCCAAAATCGCTTTTGTGCTGCGCCTGTAACCTTATGTAAAAAGCATTTAACTGCGGTTAAAAATAATGATGTAACGGGCATTAAAGCATTAGTCATTAATACGGGTAATGCCAACGCAGGAACAGGTGAACAAGGCATGTTAGATGCAATCACCACTTGTCAAAACCTAGCTGAAATAATGACTATTCCTGCTGAATCTATATTACCTTTTTCAACAGGGGTAATTTTAGAACATTTACCGATGAATAAGCTCTTAGCAGGCTTACCGCTTGCCGTTGCTAATTTGACCGCTGATAACTGGGCTGATGCTGCCTGGGCTATTATGACTACCGACGTTGCACCAAAAGCTTATTCTACAACGGTAAATATTGGTAAAGAACAGATAAATATTACCGGTATATCCAAGGGTGCAGGTATGATTCATCCTAATATGGCTACCATGTTAGGTTATGTTGCTACCGATGCTAATATCACTCAGTCATTATTAGATGAAATAACTAAAGAGATAGCGGATTTATCTTTTAACTGTATCTCTGTCGACGGTGACACCTCCACTAATGATTCATTTATTGTTATCGCCACCGGCAAAAGCAAAGTAGGCGTTATTAAAGACCGTAGCGATGAAGGTTTTAACGAAATTTATGATGCGTTGCTTACAACCTCACAGTATTTAGCTAAAGCTATTGTGCGTGATGGCGAAGGCGCAACAAAGTTTTTAACCATAACGGTTAAAGGCGCATTAAGCATTGAAGAGGCAAAGACCATTGGTTTTTCTATCGGTAAAAGCCCATTAGTTAAAACGGCAATGTTTGCTTCTGATCCTAATTTAGGGCGTGTACTGGCTGCTATTGGTTACGCTTCAAGAGAGTGTAAATCATTGTCAGATCTAGATACTGAGCAACTAGAACTATATTTTGGTGAGGTATTAGTGGCTGAAAAAGGTGGCCGCGCTACAAGCTATCAAGAAGAAGAAGGGCAAGCTGTCATGAATGAAGCCGAGATTGATATCACTGTACAACTTCATCGGGGTAATGAAAACGCCACTATTTGGACATGTGATTTTAGCTATGATTACGTCAGAATTAACGCTGAATACAGAACGTAACTAACGTAGTATTTGATTTAACACCACAAGTTAGCAAAGATTAACGGGTGTAATATACTAGTCATAATTAAGGTTGCTCAGTGTGTTTTTTGTTACTTTATCTTTTTATACTAGATAAAAATATTGGTTAAAAAATTGAGGGATATTGGCGTGGATTCTTCTATTTTAAACCGACCGTGTTTGAGTATTAGACTCAGTTTGGTAGAATCAAAGGTGGCAATCACTATCATGCTATTTATTTTCTGTTTGACTTTTAATTAACATTTAAAGAAAGAAACGTGACAGAACAAGTACCTATGTCAATCCATATGTGTGATGACTTATCCAAGCAGTCAATGCATAGTAAGCCAATAAACCCTTAACCCTATTTTATTTCATTTATTATGTCTATAAGTCGCGCTCGACTCGATCGTTTTCTCAGTGAGAAATGTCAAATCAACCGTAAAAAAGTTCGCTTATTACTGGCGCAAAAACGCGTGAGTGTTGATGGGCTGATCGCAACAGATATTGCTCAAGCTATTGATAAATTTTCAATCATTAAATTTGACGGTGAAATTATTCAGGAAAATAGAGCCTTGTATATTATGTTGCATAAACCTATCGGCGTGGTGTGCGCAACGAAAGATGATAAACATAAAACCGTCATTGATTTACTTTGCTTAAAATTAACACAGGCAGAGAAAACAAGTTTGCATATAGTAGGGCGTTTAGATTTAAACACTTCAGGTTTAGTGTTGCTGACCAATGATAGTCGCTGGTCAGAGAAATTAACATCACCGACAAGTAAGGTTGCGAAGCGGTATTTAGTCACATTGAAAAATCCATTACATCATGATTATATTAACGCGTTTGCCAAAGGAATGTACTTTTCCTATGAAGATATTACCACCAAGCCAGTAAAGCTTTATATTCTTTCTCAATATTGCGCTGAAGTTGTTTTAACTGAAGGGCGTTATCATCAAATAAAGCGAATGTTTGGACGATTTGACAATCCTGTTATTGCATTACATCGCACATCGATAGGACCCTATATATTGGATGAGAATTTACCTGTGGGTGAAAGTAAATTTTTAATATAGGTCTTATATGATTACTCTATATGGATATGGTGATGTTACCTAAGAAGCGGTAGGCTTTTTTACCTCATGCTTATCTGAATAGAGATCGCCAGCGTTTTTCATAAAAAACTCCTGTACCTTGCTCTTTGTTATATACTGTTGAGAGTATTTAATTTTCATTCAAAATAATTAAGCGATTTTCAATATGAAACACACTTCTTTTTTAGCTTTTTGTATTGCGATAGTGTTAGCTGGCTGTTCAAGTAATTATGATATTTGCGAAGATATTACGTTAGCATCAGAGCAAATTCAGCAATGCCAAGCATTACATCGTCAAATAATTAATACCAAAGGAAAGCCTTTAATTCGTACCGAACTTGAACGTAGATACCAGCAAGACTGTATTGATATCCGCTACTATCGAGATGAAAAACAATCTGCCATCTGTGGTAATAAGCACCGTGTAGAAGAAATTATAAAAAGTGCTAAACAAGAAGCTAGTAGCAACGAATATGATAGACGGGAATAACAGACTTATTGATAAAGCACTAGGCGTGGGTCTGTTTTTTCTAACGACTGTATTCCGCTAGCGAATGACATGAAGCAGTATGTCAGCGCTAACGATTTAAAATTTTAAGATCAGCAGACCTTAGTTTTTAAATTCAGCAATGGTGACTGTGGTTTCAAGTATTTTACCTTGCCTATAAAGCTTGAATATTAATGGCGTATTTGGTCTTGTTTCTGCAATGATATCTAAGGCTTGGGTAATGCTACTAATCGGATGTTCTTCAATTTGGTAAATTACATCACCTGCTTGTATTTTACCTTTGTCAGCCGGACTGTTAGGGGTAACAGAGCCAACCAAAAAACCTTTTAAATCTGTTAAATAGCGCTCAGAAGATATACCTAACCAACCACGAATCACAATACCATTTTCAATTAATTGGTGCATAATTTTTGCTGCTAATTGATAGGGTACAGCAAAAAAAATACCCTGAATATTTTGTTGTGGGTTTGATTGAGTAAATTTACGAGAATTGATACCCACCAATACCCCATTACTATTAATAAGAGCACCGCCCGAATTACCATCATTAATGGCAGCATCCATTTGTAAAAAATTTAAGTAATTAGTATTACTTAACCCATTGCGTCCAGTTGCACTAATAATACCCTGAGTCACCGTTTGGCCTAAATTGAAAGGGTTACCAATGGCCAAAACTATATCACCCACCAATGATTGTTGATGAAGGTTTTGGGGAATAACAGGTAAATTCGTTTTATCTACTTTTAGTACCGCTAAATCAGTCACTTGATCAAAACCAATGAGCTCTGCGGGATACTCTCGGCCACTTTGGAGTAACACTTTAATTAGATCAGCATTTTGAATAACATGCATATTAGTTAAAATGTAACCGCGGCTATCCATGATCACGCCTGAGCCTAATCGTGTTGCTTTGATTGCGCGGCTACCATAACTAGGATTCGATTGAATATCTTCGGAATAAATATTAACAACGGCAGGGCTAGCTAAACTAACTGCTTTGGCGTAAGAAAGTGGATGAGGCGCTTTTGTTTCCCTGTTAAGTAATTGTTTAATAAAACCCTTGTCATTTAAGTTAGGTACTAACAATAACAAGGCAACTGCGAATAATACGCCATAACTGATAGAGTTTACAATATACTTTAATGCGGACTTTAGCTTCAAAAGGGAATACTCAATGGAACATGACTTTAATGATTAATTTGAGTTTAACACAAAATATAACGACGACTAAAAATAAAAGGCTGATTTAAAAAATCAGCCTTTTATTGGTTCGTATTGCATATTAAATAGTAAGTTTTAAACTAAATAATATCAGTTGATACTACCTAACCATCAAATATTGTGAATAATTATCACGAATAATATTTAGGGCAAAAACACCTTTCATATCTTTAAGATAATTACGTAGCTCTGCAATATTATTGATACGGTTTCGGTTTATTGCAGTAATCAAATCACCTGATTGTAAACCGACATATTGCGCTGGTGAATTCTCTGCGACCTCGACAATAATAACACCGGTATTATTGTTATTATTTTCTAATTTTGCCCCTTCAAACATGCGATGAATACTAGCAGCGGCAACATTGCTCGCCTGCGATTGTTTTAACTTAATGTTAAAATCTTGTTCATTGCCATTGCGAACTATCGTTAATTTAACTTTTTTTCCTGCACCAATAGAGCCTATTTTGCCCCGTAATTCGTGGAAACTTTTTATTGATTTACCATTGATCTTAGTAATAACATCACCAGGTTTTATACCTGCTTCATCTGCTGCAGAATTAGGCATTACTTGTTCAATAAAGCCGCCTTGATTCGTTTTTAACTCCATTGCTTTCGCTATTTCGCTGTTTACGCTACGACCTGAAACACCTAATACACCACGATGGACTTCACCAAATTCAATAATCTGCTTGGCTAAGTTATTCATCATGTTACTAGGAATGGCAAAACCGATCCCTACGTTACCCCCATTAGGGCCTAAAATAGCGGTATTAATGCCAATGAGTTCACCACGTAAGTTCACTAAAGCGCCACCTGAATTACCACTATTGATGGCGGCATCAGTTTGAATAAAGTCTTCGTAGTTTTCAATATCTAAACCACTTCGACCTAGCGCACTAACAATGCCAGAAGTCACTGTTTGCCCTAACCCAAAAGGGCTGCCAATGGCGATAGCAAAATCGCCAACACGTAACTTATCTGAATCAGCGATAACAATTTCGGTTAAATCATCGGCATCAATTTGCAATAAGGCTATATCGCTTTCAGCATCCGAACCTAACTTTTTTGCTTCTATCTGACGACCATCTTTAAGGGTAATAATAATTTCATCTGCATGTTCTATCACATGATTATTGGTAACAATATAGCCTTCTTTAGCATCAATAATTACACCTGAACCTAAACCACGAAAAGGTCGTTGCTGTGCTTGGTTTGGATTTTGATTTTTTTTACCAAAAAAACGAAAGATATCAGGAACATTTTGCTTTACTTTATGGGTGCCTTTTACGGCAATGCTGACGACAGTAGGTGTAGATTTTTCAAGCATGGGGGCCAAACTTGGCATAGCTTGACCTTCAACACTTGTTGGCCAAGTTGAAAATGCATGGGCGTTTGTTGGTATAACAAATGAGCTAGAAAATAATACGGCGCCAAGAATAGCTGACAGCGGAACAAGAGATGATTTTTTCATATAGTAAATGTATCCTAAAACGTAAATGTTAAACAGATAGACTTAAACATATAAACTAAGTTCACAAATGCCAAATGGCATTTGTAACACTTTATTTCAGATGGAAGATTATAGGTCTCGCTTTATTCACTCCTTGAAGCTTGTATTTGTGTTTTATCTGCAAATAGGCCACTTGCTCCATTAGAGTAATCTAGTGGTGCTTCTGTGACAGTCTCTACGTTGTTGTCTACTTTTTTCGGGTGTCTTAGTCCTGCGGTTTGCGCTAACTGATCTTGAGTTTCTTGTGAGAAAAAAGGCATAGGATCAGTATCGCTTGTAGTGACACGTTTTAATAACTGTGTGCTTTCTCGCATTTGTTTCATTGCGGTTTGGCAGGTGCCATTCATTTGATCTAATAGTTTTGCTGAACTTTCAAGGTGTTCAGAAACATCTAGTTTATATTGACTTAATGCCTCCTCACTTTTATTGACCTGCTCTGCTAATTTGCGTTGTTCTTGATTTGAATAGGGTAATAAGTTATTAGCAATAAACCCCACGATGGCGCCGATAATGAAAACAACTAATGCGGTTACTACGGTCATAAGATTACCTTAAATTGAGATGGAAATAAAAATAATGAATAATACAGTGTTAAACATAACGCTTTTATAGTTTACAATAATATAGTGCTAGCGTTTTTATTTATAGCTTTAACTTGCCCATATTAAAAATATGTTGGCAATTTCTTTTTTTTCAAGCCATTAATGATCAAATAAACATGATTAAACTTTCTCCAATTGACAAATATAAACAAGATCTAACAAAAGATGATTTTATTTTTGATGCTGCACAAGAAAATGCAGTTAAAAATTTGCAACGCTTATATGAAGAATTACAAGTTAAGCCGCTTAAAGTATCTAGCTTTACAAAGGTATTAAATCGCTGGAAAAAAGTCTATGCAAAACCAGAAATAAAGCCAATTAAAGGTCTATATTTTTGGGGTGGTGTAGGTCGAGGAAAAACCTATTTAGTTGACACCTTTTATGATTGTCTTCCTTTTGATAATAAAATGCGGGTCCATTTTCATCGGTTTATGCATCGAGTGCATCAAGAGCTAAAGGGGTTAACAGGGCAGTCAGATCCATTAAAAATTATTGCTAAAAAGTTTGCCAGCGAAACTCAAATCATTTGCTTTGATGAGTTTTTCGTTTCTGATATAACGGATGCTATGATTTTAGGTACTTTATTTGAAGAGTTGTTTTCACATAATGTTACCTTAGTAGCCACCTCAAATATTATTCCTGATGAGCTCTATCGCAATGGATTACAACGGGAACGTTTTTTACCCGCGATTAAGTTAATTAATGAGCACACGGATATCATTAATGTTGATAGTGGTGTTGATTATCGATTACGTACCTTAGAGCAAGCTGAAATTTTTCATTATCCACTTGATCAACAAGCAAATGAAAATTTGCATCATTATTTTACGCAGCTTTCTTGTGAAGCGGGTAAAGAAGGTGTCGATATTGAAATCAATAATCGCCAATTACCCACGGTATGTGTTTCTGATGGTGTCGTTTATTTTGACTTTTCAGTGTTATGTGAAAGCGCTAGAAGCCAAAGTGATTATATGGAAATCAGTCAACTTTATCACACGGTATTAATGGCTAATGTTAAGCAGATGGGTCATGACAGTGATGACAGTACCCGGCGCTTTATTGCCTTAGTTGATGAGTTTTATGAGCGTAATGTTAAGCTTATAATGTCAGCGGAACATCCACTGGAAGACTTATATACAGGTGGCAATTTAAGCTTTGAGTTTAAACGTTGTTTGAGCCGTCTACAGGAAATGCAATCGCACGATTATTTAGCCAGTGAGCATTTGCCCTAAGCAATGCGACCCTTCGACAAGCTCAGGGCAAGCGGTAAACACGCCGTTCATCCTGA
>DPHE01000044.1:0-10870 GCA_003521815.1 Colwellia sp. | reverse complement strand
ATAGCAGTCGAAGGAAGGCAAACGACTAAACAAGGCAGCCGTATATACTGAACGTGATGTATTAAAATTCGAAGTGTTAGTACAATAGCGTATATAACTTACGACGAAACTTAGT
Organism: Colwellia sp.; assembly: GCA_003521815.1. Taxonomy (GTDB): domain Bacteria; phylum Pseudomonadota; class Gammaproteobacteria; order Enterobacterales; family Alteromonadaceae; genus Colwellia. Next base: position 10,755 of record DPHE01000044.1, on the reverse strand, counting down.
TGCAATCACATCACCATCAGGTAGTGCTTTTAATATATCTAAAAACAATATTTTACTGTCATCTTTTGTTTCAGCATCACCCGCTTGCATTAGTCTAAACAATAAAAGTAATGCATCTTCATGACGGTTTACTTGGCTATATTGTGCCGCTAATTGGTGTTTGATTTCTATATCATCAGGCTTGCTTGCAAGTTGGGCTTCTAATGCTTGAATTTCTGGCGAGTTAGCTGCTTGGTTAGCCAGTTCAAGTTTAGCGACTAATACTTGGTAATAACTATCTTGATCAACCATCATGATAGTCTCGAGTAGCCCTTGTGCTTCGTCGGTATTTCCCGTTTGAATATAAACATCAATCAATACGAGTTTAATATCGGCACGTTTGGCATCTAGTTCATAAGCTTGATTGATCGCACTTTGTGCTTCGGTTAACTTATTTTTAGTTAATGCTGTTTGTGCTTGAGCAAGCAGGATGTCTTGAGCTTTAGGTAAATGTTTATCTAAAAAAGTAGCAATACTTTCATCAGTTTGTGGTCCCGAAATACCATCAAGTGGTTGCCCATCTTTCACTAAGATAGCGGTTGGTAAACCTTGAATAGCAAACTGCTGTGCTATTTGTTGTTGGCTTTGGCAGTCAAGACTTGCCATAAGAATTTGCTCATTAAAAGGCTGTATTTTTGCAGCTAAGGCATCTCTTAACTGAATGCTTTCCGGTACTTGGTCGGCCCAAAATACGACTAAAACGAGTTTGTTTTTTGATTCATCCAACACCACTTGTTGGAAGTTTTCTAAATTAATTGCAATCATATTTGAGTTCATTTTATGTCCAGAATAATAAGTTTTTCTAGTATCGGTTCGACTAAGCTAATACAAACCATAGTAAGCCAACACCTAAGATTAAACGATAAATAACAAAAGGCATCATGCCTATCTTATTTAACAGGATAAGAAAATAATGAATGCAGGCGTAGGCACTGGCAAAGGCAAGTAAGCTACCAAGCCCAATTGCTTGCCAATCAACGGCTTCTGTTGATAACACTAACTTGAGTGTTAAGTAACTACCCGCCATCGTAATAGCAGGAATAGATAATAAAAAAGAAAAACGTGCGGCGTTATCTCGGCTTAACCCTAACATTAAGCCAATCGTCATTGTGATGCCAGAGCGAGAAGTGCCGGGTATTAAAGCTATTGCTTGTGCTAAACCAATAAGCATAGCACCTTTAACACCTAATTTTTTAAGTGGCTTATGTTCTTTTCTATGGCCTGATTTGATATCAGCAAAGCCTAATAAAAAGCCAAATAGTAAGGTTGTGGCGGCAATAACTAAGGCTGAACGTAAGTGTTCTTCAATAAAGTCTTTACCTAATAAACCAAATAGGCCAGCAGGAATGGTGGCAAAAATAATCCACCATGCTAATTTACCATCAAAAGAACGATTGTTTTTTTCTGGGCCAATATTGATTGTGCCCAACCAAGCAACAGACATAACGCCTAATTCTTTTCTAAAATAGAGCATTACCGCTAATAAAGTGCCTACATGCACAGCAACATCAAAAGCGAGTCCTTGATCTTGCCAGCCCAATATTTGTGAAGGTAATATCAAATGAGCTGAGCTTGAAATAGGTAAAAATTCGGTAAAACCTTGTAGCAAGGCTAAAATAATTATTTCTAAAGTACTCATTAAGTTTTGTTCTCAGTTTTTTATATTCATTAAAAGTGTTAATAAGTAAGGGTTACGCGTTGGAAAAAGAGCCAGGTCTTCAAAACACGTGAACTAGCATCTTGACGTTTTCTTTCGTTACCAACAGTTATCAATTATTTTTAGTTGTTGGTGATTTTTGTCATAGTTTTGCCAAAGAGTATAATAATTTTGCTTTATTATGGGATGCACTACTTCTGGAGCTACTTCACTTAATGGCCATAAGACAAACGCATTTGTGCCTATTTCATGTCGAGGTAGCTGTGCGGGTGCCTCGATAATTAAATTATCATAAAGCAACAAGTCGAGGTCTAAAGTGCGCGGACTAAATTTTTTGACATGTTTAGTGCGGCCATGGCTGAATTCAATATCACGCAATTTAATAGCTACTTGCTCAATACTCTGTGACGTTTGAATTCCTATCACCATATTAAAAAAGGCATTGCCACTAAAACCAATCGCTTTACTTTCAAATAATGACGACAGTTGTAGTTGTTCAAAAGGTAAATCGAATGCAACGGCAAGGGCGCTCAGTCCCTGTTGAACATGATACTCGCGATTGACATTACTGCCTAATGAAATATAGATAGTAGCCATTAGCTTGATTTTTTTTGATTGAGTTGACCGCGTTCAATTTCAACACCAACCGTGGCAGCATTATGTACCGCACCGGGTTTCCCTATTTTTAATTGTAACCAAGGAATATGAAATTTAGACATTAAAAAGGTGGCCATCCGTTCAGCTAGTGTTTCTATTAAGTCAACCGGATTTTCATTAGCAAATGTTTCTATTGCTATTGATATCTCAGCATAATCCAACGTTTTAGCTAATTCATCATTTTTTGCTGCATTGGCGGTATCCCATGCCATAGCAACATCGATAACTAAGGTTTGTTTGATTTCTTTTTCCCATTGAAAAAAACCAATAGTTGTTTGAATATGCAAACCTTTGATAAAAACTTTATCCATGAATTTTCCGTTAAATTATTTTTTGAAGATTTATACCAATTGAGGCAATGAATTGACCTATTCATTATTTTATTTGGTATTGTTACAAAATAAAAGCTGAGTTTACCTGCGCAGGTGTAGAAAAACTAGCAGATAACAAGATAGAATGACGAATAATGTTAATTTTTTGAAAAATTTAGATTACCATGTTGCTATTAACGCTTACCATGATTATTGCTGCTTATTTAATTGGTTCAATTTCTAGTGCTATATTAATTTGCAAAATACTTGGTTTACCCGACCCTCGCACCACTGGTTCGCATAATCCTGGGGCCACTAATGTTTTAAGGATCAGCAATAAATTAACAGCCGCTACGGTGTTATTTTTAGACGTACTAAAAGGAACGATTCCCGTTTGGGGAGCTTATTTTTTATACGCTCATTTTTTAGAAAGAGAGCCATTATATTTAGGCATTATTGGTGTCGCGGCTTGTTTAGGGCATATGTATCCATTATTCTTTAACTTTCAAGGCGGCAAAGCGGTAGCCACGGCACTAGGAACATTATTGCCCATAGGTTTTAGCTTAAGTGCTTTGCTTGTTATTACTTGGATTTTGGTCGCTAAATTAACTAAATATTCAAGCTTAGCGGCAATCATTACGGTATCAATTGCGCCACTGTATGTGTTTTTTTTAAAGCCACTTTATGTATATCCTACGTTGATGCTAAGCGCGTTAATTATTTTTCGCCATAAAAAAAACATTGTTCGTTTGCTTAAAGGTACAGAAAGTAAAATTACCACTAAAATTAATTACTCATAAACGGCTATCATATTTTTAGGATCGTCATGAAAATATTATTTAAATCATTATGCTTAAGTTATGTATTTTGGCTTTAGTTCAAAACCTGTAGTTGTACGAAATTCCCCTCCTGCTAGTGTGAATGTCGATAGTGAAAAATTGACGAAGTTATCATCTGTCGTGTCGGTATCAGGTATCGCTGAAGCGTTAACAAGTATGGGGCAAAGCTTTGCGTTAGCATTGATCATTTTGTATCTATTGATGGCGGCGCTATTTCGCTCATTTAAAGACAATGTGTTAGTTGTACTGACCATACCGCTAGCAACGATTGGTGGTTAATAATGCTATTTTATTAGTGTATCAAACACGTATGGCAGAGGGCGAAGGCCTGTCTCGACATGATGCGGTAGAGCAAGCAGTTCGACTAAGGTTAAGACCTATTCTAATGAGTACCTTAACCAGCATATGCGGCATGTTACCGCTGTTATTGGTTCCAGGTGCTGGCGCTGAACTTTATCGCGGTATTGCCGCTGTAATAGTTGGGGGCATGAGTGTTAGTACAGTGTTTACACTCATTTTCTTACCAAGCTTGTTACAGATGGGGTCTTCGACCCTTCGACAAGCTCAGGGCAAACGGGTGATCTCTAAATAATAGTAATACACTGTTTGTTTCTAGAAGCTCAGGGTAGAACAGTGATCTCTGAATAATCGTTATGTATCGTTTATCTCAAGAAGCTCAAGGTAAAAACCGTTTGTCCTGAGCCTGTCGAAGGAAGCTCGTCAAAGGAAGCCTGTCGTCCTTCGACTCAGCATGAACGGAATTAATTATATCGCAGGTAAAGATTCTAACGACCAACGAGGATTGGCTTTAAAGGTTAAATCTGCATTTGTTCCTGCTTTTAATCGCTGTAATCCGGCATAGGCGATCATTGCCCCATTGTCGGTACAAAATTCTGGTCGAGGATAAAAAACACTGCCACCGAGTTTTTTGGTGGTAGCGGCTAACTTTTCTCGCAGTGCAGTATTAGCACTGACGCCCCCAGCGATAACTAAACGGTTTAAGTTTTCTTGTTTTAACGCGCGTTTGCATTTTATTGCTAAGGTTTCTATGACAGCTTGTTGAAAAGCATGCGCAATATCAGCATGGGGTTGCTGTAGCTCTGTTTCAGCCAATGCTAGGCATTCTTTTCGAACTAACGTACTGGCTGCCGTTTTTAAACCACTAAAGCTAAAATCTAATCCTGGTCTGTCTGTCATTGGACGGGGTAATTTAAACCGTCCAGCCACGCCCGATTCAGCCATTTTAGCCAGTGCAGGGCCGCCGGGGTAATCTAACCCTAATAACTTAGCCGTTTTATCAAAAGCTTCCCCTGCAGCATCGTCAACCGATTCACCCAATAATTTATACTGACCAATACCTTCAACACGTACTAACATGGTGTGACCACCTGAAACGAGCAAGGCAATAAAAGGGAACTCTGGTACATCATCTTCTAGCATAGGAGCTAGTAAATGACCTTCCATATGGTGTACCGGTACCGCAGGTAAGCCCCAACCATAAGCTAAACTTCTACCAATAGAGCAACCAACAAGTAATGCCCCTACAAGCCCTGGGCCGGCAGTATAGGCAACGCCGTCTAAATCTTTTGGTGTTAAATTAGCATCTTTTAATACGGCCTTAATCAATGGAATGGTTTTACGCACATGATCGCGTGACGCCAATTCAGGAACAACACCACCATAATCAGCATGTACTGCAATTTGGCTATAAAGTCTGTGCGCCATAATACCTTTATCGTCATCATAAATGGCAATGCCGGTTTCATCACAAGAGGTCTCAATACCCAAAATTCGCATACAATAATATCCAAAAAAAAGAAAAGCTAAAAAACGCGACGATTTTAACCTTTTTACATCATTACCACCAGAATATTTCGTTCTCTAGTGATAATTTAGTCTTTACATTACGATGTGGTTGGCAGTAGAATACGTCACCCATTTTTAATAGAGCGGGTGTAGACAAGATTCTGTTAATTTTTAATAAATTATCACTTCGAAGTCATACGCCGATTTATATAGAATTCATACACTAAGGTAAATAAGTACATGCCAGTAATTAAAGTTAGAGAAAACGAACCATTTGACGTAGCATTACGTCGTTTTAAACGTTCATGTGAGAAAGCAGGTATCCTTTCAGAAGTTCGTCGTCGCGAATGTTATGAAAAGCCAACTTGGGAACGTAAACGTAAGAAAGCAGCTGCTGTTAAACGTGCAGCGAAAAAAGTTTCTCGTGAGAACGCTCGTCACGTTCGCATGTACTAAATCGTTATTTTTAATAATGACCTTAGTAACCTCTAGAGCAAATTAGATGTCACTTCTAATTCAGCTCAAAGATGAAATGAAAAATGCTATGCGCGCTAAAGACAAATGTCGTCTTAGCGTTATTCGCATGGCATTGTCTGCGATCAAACTAGCTGAAATTGATCATAACACCGAAGCAACAGATGATAATATTATTGCGATCTTAACTAAAATGGTTAAGCAACGTAAAGAATCTATCAAAATGTTTGCTGATGGTGGTCGTGATGAATTAGCAGCCAAAGAAGCCGAAGAAGTAATTGCTATACAGTTCTTTCTTCCGCAACCTTTAACTGATGCAGAAATTAAAGATTTAATTAATAATGCGATTAACGAAACTGGTGCAGCCTCAATGGCTGACATGGGCAAATTGATGGCAGTATTAAAACCTTTATTACAAGGTAAAGCTGACATGGGTGCTGTAAGTAGCCAAGTAAGAGCCGCCTTAAATTAATAGAGATTAAAAAGCTTTAATAAAGCCGTAATGACTTAGGTTATTACGGCTTTTTTGTGTAGAATGTTTTATTTGATCTCTGTTATCCTTACTTTGTATTTCTTTGTAAGGAAGTAGATATTAACCTTTGTTATAGATACCAAGGCAAGGTTGATAATCTCAGGATTTATTCACAATATTTCGCACTAAACACCTACACAATGACGACTGCTTCCAGTGAGGTGAATAGTCACTATTAATTTTTCTTTTTAATTGATGAGCTTTAAAGCAATATGGCCGGACGTATTCCTCGACAATTTATTGATGATTTACTTGCGCGTGCCGACATCGTTGACATTGTAGATTCACGTGTACCATTAAAAAAAGCGGGTAAAAACTACCAAGCTTGTTGCCCTTTTCATAATGAAAAATCACCTTCTTTTACCGTCAGTCAAGATAAGCAGTTCTATCACTGTTTTGGCTGCGGTGAACATGGCAATGCCATTTCATTCTTAATGGAATTCGACCGACTTGATTTTGTTGATGCCATAGAGGAACTTGCTAATCATTGTGGCATAGAAGTTGTTCGGGAAGAAAATAACACCAGCCCTGCGGAACATCGACGACAGCAGGAAGTATATCAGCAAAAACAAGATGATTACGAACTGATGAATCAAATCAGTCATTTTTATCAACAGCAATTAAAAGTTTCGGCTGATAAAGAAGTAGCGGTTAACTATTTAAAAGGCCGAGGTTTAAGTGGTGAAGTGGTTAAACGCTTTAGTATTGGTTATATCAGTGAAGCCTGGGATGGCATGATGAAAGCCTACTCACGCAACGGCCAAGCTAATCAGCAACTTGTTGATTTAGGCATGGCCATTCAAGGTGATAAAAGTCGACCGTATGATCGATTTCGTGGTCGCATTATGTTTCCTATTCGTGATAAACGCGGCCGAGTCATCGGTTTTGGTGGACGAGTATTAGGCGATGAAAAGCCTAAGTATTTAAACTCACCCGAAACGCGTGTTTATCATAAAGGGCATGAACTATATGGTTTATATGAAGCTAAACAAGCTAATAAAAATTTAAAGCGTTTAGTGGTTGTTGAAGGGTATATGGATGTAGTTGCGCTAGCACAGCATGGTGTTGATTATGCGGTTGCTTCGTTGGGCACAGCCACAACAACAGAACAACTACAAACCATGTTTCGTACCGTTAAAGAAGTCATTTGTTGTTATGACGGTGACCGAGCAGGACGCGATGCCGCTTGGCGTGCAATGGAAAATGCTTTGCCATTAATCCGTGATGGTTTCTCATTGAAGTTTGTTTTTGTGCCAGATGGCGAAGATCCTGATTCACTCATTCGGAAAGAAGGGCAGCAGGCATTTGAAAAAATTCTTGATGAAGCAATGCCTTTATCTAAATTTTTGTTTGAACAGTTAATGAATCAAGTAGACATGACTTCATTAGAAGGAAGATCTGGTTTGGTTGAATCCTTCCAACCTTTGTTGGCAAAACTCCCTGAGAGTGTATTAAAAGATGCCATCATTAACGAGATAGCTAATAATTTTGGTACGGGCAGTGAGCAATTTCTAACAAAGTTTAGTAAAACTGTTGCAGGGGTAGGTACGATTAAAAAGCCCAAAGTGAGCACTAAAGTAACGCCTGTTAGATTAGCCATTGCATTATTGTTAGAGCACCCCCATATAGTAAAAGCCTTAGGTGATACTTCAGCATTACAGACGTTAACGATACCTGGTGTTGATTTACTCACTCAATTGTTGGGATTATGTCAGCAAAACCCCAATATAAAAACAGCACAACTACTTGAGTATTTTCGTGATAAAGAACAAGGTAAGCAACTGGCAAAATTAATGTGTTGGCAACATCATATTGAAGCGAAGGCCGCAGAAGATGTTTTTCTTGATAGCATTGAAAAATTACTGAATAATTTTGTTGAACAACGAACAGAATTTTTGTTGCAAAAAGCACGAACAGGGCAAATGTCTCAGCAAGAAAAACAAGAGTTACAAGCAATACTCAATGCTTAATGTAGAGTAACGATGATACTTGATTGAAATAAAGTATTTAAGATAAAGAAAGCAGGCACTTTTTAGTTAGATTGAAGACTAGAAATAATACAGAAAATTCGCTATAATTTCCTGCTTTATTTGTACAGCTTTTGCTATTCAATTTTATAAAATATTGTTTGAATAAACCATATTACCAAACATAGGTGGATACTCGTCAATGGAACCAGCCCCTCAATCTAGATTGAAAGATTTAATAACCAAAGGTAAAGAGCAAGGTTATTTAACGTTTGCGCAAGTTAACGATCATCTTCCTCAAGATATTATCGACTCAGACCAAGTCGAAGACATTGTTAGTATGATCAACGATATGGGTATTCAAGTTTTTGAAAATGCCCCTGATGCTGATACGTTAATGATGAGCGAAGCTAATACCGACGAAGACGCTGCTGAAGCCGCTGCGCAAGCACTGGCTACCGTAGAAAGTGAAATCGGTCGAACAACCGATCCTGTTCGTATGTATATGCGTGAAATGGGTACTGTTGAGTTATTGACTCGTAAAGGCGAAATTGTAATCGCCAAGCGTATTGAAGAAGGGATTAAAGAAGTACAACGTAGTGTTTCTGAATATCCGCCTGCGATAAACTTCCTACTTGATATGTGGGATAATTTTGAAGCAGAAGAAGTACGTTTAACTGATATTATTGTTGGCTTTTTAGACCCTGATGCTGAAGATGAAGATATTCCTGCAGCAGCTACACATGTCGGCTCTGATCTTTCTAAAGATGAATTAGCAGATGAAGATAAAAATAAAGATGATTCAGAAGAAGAAGAAGAAGATACTGGACCATGTCCAGAGCAAGCCCGTGAAAAATTTACCGCATTACGTGAAGCATATGAAAATGCGAATCTAATAATTTCGAAAAAAGGCCGTGGACATAGTGATGCTCAAGAAGCAATTGACGGTGTTACTGAAGTATTCAAAGAATTTCGCTTAATTCCTAAGTTATTTGATAAGTTAGTTAAAAACATGCGTAGTGTTATGGACAGATTACGCGTACAAGAGCGTTTGATTATGAAGCACTGTGTAGTTGGTGCAGGTATGCCTAAAACGACCTTCATTAAAATCTTTCCTGGGAATGAAACCTCTAAAGATTGGTATGAAGAAGAGAAAGCTGCAGGACATAGTTATTCAGCCAAACTGGGTGATATCGAATTAGATGTTGAACGTTGCATCTATAAATTAAATTTAATCGAAGAAGAAACGTTCTTAAATATTCATGGCATAAAAGACATCAACCGTCGTATGTCAATTGGTGAAGCGAAAGCGCGCCGTGCGAAAAAAGAAATGGTTGAAGCCAACTTACGTTTAGTTATCTCTATTGCAAAAAAATATACTAACCGTGGATTACAATTCTTAGATTTAATTCAAGAAGGTAATATCGGCTTGATGAAAGCCGTTGATAAATTTGAATACCGTCGTGGTTACAAGTTTTCAACTTATGCAACGTGGTGGATACGCCAAGCAATCACTCGTTCAATTGCTGACCAAGCGCGTACTATTCGTATTCCAGTACACATGATTGAAACCATCAATAAATTGAATCGTGTTTCTCGTCAAATGTTACAAGAAATGGGACGTGAGCCAACGCCTGAAGAATTAGCTGAACGCATGATTATGCCAGAAGATAAAATTCGTAAGGTATTGAAAATAGCGAAAGAGCCTATTTCAATGGAAACGCCTATTGGTGATGATGAAGATTCCCATTTAGGTGACTTTATTGAAGATGGTAGCGGTGAATTGCCGGTTGATTCAGCAACAGCTGAAAATCTTAAAGGTGCAACTCATGAAGTACTTGCTGGTTTAACTGCCCGTGAAGCTAAAGTATTAAGAATGCGCTTTGGTATTGATATGAATACTGATCATACGTTAGAAGAGGTTGGTAAGCAGTTTGACGTAACTCGTGAACGTATTCGTCAAATTGAAGCCAAAGCACTACGTAAATTGCGTCATCCATCTCGTTCAGAACAACTAAAAAGTTTCCTTGATGGTGAATAAATAAATTTTTAAATGATATAATAAAAGAGTAAGTTAGTTTTCTAGCTTACTCTTTTTTATTGTTGAATATAAAAAGTTAAGAGAGTAGTTATGGTTTTCTACTCATTTTGGCCTATGACAAAAAGCGTCAAGCTGATCGCGATACATGAGAATATACCGACATAAAGTGAAGTAAATACAAGGATCACTTTTTATCTTCAATTCATTTTTCACTTCAGCTGTTCAACAAATAACCTAACAGTAAATAAAGACAAAATATTATTACTCAGTAGGTGACAATAAAATAAAAAATGCTTATACTGCACCCGCTTTGTTAAAGTGTTAGTGCTAGCTAATTATTTCAACAAAATAAATTTTAAAGAATTGTCCAAATAAATGAAAATGGGCCTTTAGCTCAGTTGGTTAGAGCATCCGACTCATAATCGGCAGGTC
>DPHE01000074.1 GCA_003521815.1 Colwellia sp. | reverse complement strand
TTTATGTTCACTTTGATACGAAAGAAGACCTTAGTCTTGGCTTATCTAGTGACATTTGAACCGATGAAAATCAGCCCTGTATTAGATAATAGAATTGTTCTAAATTTCATCAGAAATCTATAAAGTCAAAAAATTCGAATTTGATTAGAAAATACCAAAGCGGACATTAGATTAATATGATTTTCGGTACTAAATTCTATGATTCTATGGCGCTTCGGGGCACAAACCGAGATAGCTCTTGTGTGCCGACTTGAGCGTAGTTTAACCTATTCATTATTGATTGAAATTATACTCCTTTGGAAATAACTCCATCTCCCTTTTCTTTTGGAAAGCTAATCAATTAAGAGTAATTTATTTCTTTGGTCAGTCGAGGTAACATACACCAATCCAATTGATAACTATATTAATAGAGACAATAATAATATTCTTGACCGCTTTCAGTGAAATATGGTTAGTTAGTTTGTGGTCATTATTTCGAAACGCGGTCTAACTAGATACGACATTATTTCAATTCGAATTAATGAAATATGAACTAGCCCGCGCCAAGGTTCTAATTCGCTATGCGAAGAGGGGTATCTTAATTAGTTGAATGTAAATTCCTTACGCCGTAAGCGGCGAGGAATTAAACCCACAGAGATTAAAATAAAGATCGACTGAATCAGCTTTTATAAAGGTCCCATTCTTTCTGTTCTAAGAAATATCTGAGATAAGCTAATTGTTCTTTGACTTTTAAGGCTTCAGGCCGAACATTTTGAATACAGCTAATGACCTTTTCAATTGGCCAGCCGTAGCAAGTTAAAATCATTGCCGCGACTAATCCGGTCCTTCCTTTACCACCTTTGCAGTGAATTGTTACACAGCCTCCATTGATAATGGTGGCTAATATGAGTGCTTGATATTGCTTCCATTTTTTTTCAAATGCTTTATTTGGCACATCATCATCGACTATAGGTAACTGTAACCAAGTAATTTGTTGCTGTTTGCACAATTGAGGAATTAACTCTATGTGATTTTCTGTCATCTCTTCATCAAACATCAGTGTCAACAATACTGTTGCACCTGCTTGTTTCAGGTCTTTTAGCGATTCGTTTAACTCAACGCTTTTTGTTCCTGGACACGGTGTTAAAATAATTCGTGCACCATTTTCTATATTTATCGAGTAGTAAGGGTGTTTATTCATAAGACTTCTGTATCTAAAGCAAAAACTGTTTTGGGTAATACTAGGGTCTGTTGATCTTTCGAGATTATTTTTACAGCTGTTTGTTGGGTATTTATACAAGGCAGAGCCTTTGTAATGTGGTTATTCCACATAAAAAGGCGATAACGCTGTAAAAATAGCCAACAAACGCTGTCCGAAGGTTTCGGCTAAAAACGTTTTACTCTTTGTTGAGTAGTATTTGCTTAGAGTGACTAGGCTGCATACTATCCGACGCGATTAAAACGCTTTTATCTCGAACGAAATTTAACCGCGAAAGATCAACAGACCCTAGATGTTTTTCTATTTGGTGCGATTTTTTACTTCTTCATAATGCATCATCAGATTATAGGTAGAGCTATCGTGAGTGAGGGTAATAGAGTTATTATGAAGCTCTTTTTCAATTCTACTGGCTAAACCTTTACCCAGTTCTACTCCCCATTGGTCAAAAGAGCATATTTGCAAAATAATGCCTTGAACAAATATTTTATGTTCGTAAATAGCAATTAAACTACCAAGGGTAAATGGCGAAATTTTATTCATTAATAAAGTATTGGTTGGCCGGTTCCCTTTGTGAACTTTATGTGGTGCGACTTTATCTATGTAGCTAGGTGTACGTCCTTTTGCTATTAAATCGTCCCTAACTTGTTGTTCATTAACACCTAGCATTAAAGCTTGAGTTTGCGCGAAAAAATTAGACATGAGGGCTTCATGGTGCCCTTCAATGGGCGTGACACTTTCTACAGAACCAATAAAGTCGGCCGGAACAATATTATTACTTTGATGTAAATATTGATAAAAAGCATGTTGACCATTAATACCTAATTCTCCCCATATTGACGGAACGGTTGGATAAGTGATCCCTTCACCATCCCAATTAACCGATTTACCATTACTTTCCATCTCAGCTTGTTGCAGATAAGCAGATAGCATGTGTAAGGATTGATCGTAAGGTAAAATAGCTTGGGATTGCGCACCTAAAAAAGTGCAATTCCATAGGCTTAATAACGCTAATATTACCGGAATATTCTTTTCTATTGGTGTATTACAAAAATGGCAATCCATTTCATAAGCACCATCTAATAGCGCTTTGAAATTATCAAAACCAAGATTGATCGCAATAGGAAGGCCGATAGCAGACCATAATGAAAATCGTCCGCCGACCCAATCCCACATATCAAAGATGTTTGCTGCTGATATGCCATATTTCATAGCGTTTTCTTTATTGGCAGTAACGGCGATAAAATGTTTTTCAATTACGGAATGATCAAATGAAGACGCCGTTAGCCACTTTATCGCTGTTTTAGCGTTTAACATGGTCTCTGTCGTGGTAAATGTTTTACTCGACACAATAAATAGCACTTTTTCTGGGTTTAATGGCCGTAGTACTTCAGCTATTTGAGTACCATCAACATTCGACACATAATGGACGTTAACGCAGTTATCACTAAACCTTTTTAATGCCTCAGTCACCATTTGAGGTCCCAAATTAGAACCACCAACGCCAATATTTACTATATCGGTGATACGCTCGCCCGAATATCCTAGCCATAAACCTTGACGAATATCCTCACTAAATTTTTTAACTTGTTCTAGTGTTTTTTCAATGTCTTCTGAAATATTTTTGCCATCTACCCAAAGTGGTTTTTTAGAACGATCCCTTAATGCTGTATGCAAAACAGCACGATCTTCAGTTTTGTTGATATGTTCACCGCTGAACATTTTTTCACGCCATTTTTCTACTTCACACTCTTTGGCTAGATCGGTTAATAGCGTAATAGTTTCTTCTGTGATCGCATTTTTAGAATAATCTAAGAGTATAGAAGGCAGTTTTATTGAAAACTTACTAAATCGCTGACTATCTTTGGCGAATAAGTCCTTCATATGTTGATTTTTCATTAGTTGTGCATGTTTGGTTAATTGCTGCCAACTATTAAGATTTTCTCTAGATTGCATGTCGATCCTAAGTAAGTATGAATAAGTTATGTCGAATATTAGATATCAGTTAAGTGTGGTAATGCCGTGAAGGCCCCTTTTTTCTGACAGGTAAAAGCACCACAGTTAGCACCAAATAACACCGCCGCAGAAACGTGTTCACGTTGCTCAATAATTTCATATAATGAATCTATATTTTCATGATCTCCCACAGATTTGGCGAGTGAAAATAGAAAACCTGAAATAAAGCTATCACCGGCTCCAGTAGTATCAACGGGAGATATTTTAGGTACAGTAAGCATAATTGAAAAACTAGCGCAAGTTACTTGAACAGGGTTTGGACCATCAGTGATGACAATAAGTTTAGCGCCAAGTAATAGTAAATGTTGCACATAAACATTGACATCAACCTTCTTTATTTTTGCTAAGTATTCGGCTTCGTCTTTACTCAATTTGACTACATCGCTTTCTTCGATACATGCTTCAACTCGGGACATCAATAGGGATAAATCTTGCCAAAGCTGTTGACGTAAATTTACATCGAAGCTAATTAATACGTTATTTCTTTTAGCCTTTCTTATCGCGTAAAGTGTATCGCTATACATTGGCTGGCTAGTTAACGTGTTTGAACAAAAGTGAAAAAAACCAATATTTTGCCAGTTAATTTTATCAACTTGAGATATGCCATATTGCATGTCGGCAGTATTATGTCGATAGAAATTAAATGTTCTCTCACCACAAGAGTCTAAGCTAACTAATACTAATGCGGTATTTGCGCCTTCTATTCTTTTAACGAAATCGGTATTAACGCCTTCATTTTCTAGCGATTGCATGAGCATGTTACCAAAATTGTCTTCGCTAATACCTCCAGCAAAGTATCCTGATCCACCTAACTTAGCATAGGCTACTGCGACATTGGCAGGCGCGCCTCCAGCTAACGGAATATAACTTGGGTCATTGACTGACGTTGGCAGAAAATCGACCAACACTTCGCCATAACTGAGTAAAGAAAACATAGATTCACCTTGAAAAAAAAGCCCATGTAAAATGGGCTTGTTGTTACTTGTATAATTGTTGCTTAACGACTAGAAATCGTATTTAAGCGTCATACTTGTTGTTCTACCATTAATCGTTCTTGCTCTGATGATATTATTTGCCGGAATATTACCTTCTTCAGCTTCAGTTATGCCTACTACGTCAAACAGGTTGTTAACATTTAGAGCAATGCTGAAGGTATCTGATAAATAATACTGTGCAAAAGCATTTACTTGGGTGTAGCCATCAAACTTAAGCGCGTCTGCGGCATTTTGATCACCACCATCTTGAGCGTAAGCTTCTGTTGTGCCAATAAAGTTAAGCCCTGTCGAACCTTTTTCGAAGTTATAACGAGCAGTGAGTGAATATATTAAGTCAGCTTGTCTTCTTGGTTTATTACCAACAGCACCAGGGTTTAAGGCATCTTGTGTAATTTCTGCATCTGTCCAAGTTAAGTTACCACTGATATCAAAATCACCAATGTAGTAAGAACCCTCTAATTCAATACCTTGTGATTCATATATACGGTCAAAGAATTTTTGGCTGGTTGCTTCAAAATTTTGCTCTTGAGTTTCTGCAAAGAACGCTGTGGCAAATAGAGATAAGCCGTCTTGTCGATACTTAACACCTAGTTCATATTGATCAACTTCATCAACAGCATCTTCTGGAGCGACGGAACCATCAGCTGCGATTTTACCGAAAGCTAAGCGATCAGCATTGGTTGTGCCACCGTGACTAAGGTTACCAAAAATAGCTAAGTCATCATTTAGAATGTAGTTAGCACCAAGTGAGTAAGATGTGTAACTCCAATCATAATTAGCGACAGACATAGCGCTATTATTTACTGAAGACACACTTTCTTCAGGTTTTGAAATCAAACCGTCTCTATTCATGTCAATTGTCGATTGAACTGCACCAGCATATGTTCCTGTTGCTGAGCCGCTATCATAACGAACACTTGCATCAAGGGTTAAGCGATCAAACGTTGAGTTAATGGCAAGATAAGGAGCAGAGACTTCATATTGTAGGTCGTAGTTTCTGGTACAACAATTCCCCCAAGCTGGAACACCATATGCAATTAAACCATTGTCAGAGAAGCTTGTACCGTCAGCGGCTGTTACATCAACAAGTGATGCGTTATCACCTTTAACCTCTGATAAATACGAGTTCCAGAGCCATGATTGTTCAATGTTTTGTAAAGACTTGTAGTAACCGAAAGTAACATTGGTATTATCAAATGTTTTTAATATCTTTAAATCATTAACCATAAAGTCCAGGTTACTCATTTCAACATCAAACGTATGAATACGCATTAAGTTGTCACCTGTATAGGCTTGACCTTGTTGAGGGCCGGCAGCATAAGCTAGTGTTGCACCTGGACCTGCAATGCTATCAGCAAGTACTTGGCTACTTTGAATACTTTCTGGAAATGGAGAGGTAAAACTTCCTTTGGTACTTGATGTTCTGAATCTATTTTCAATCGACCAATCATTGCCTAAATCAAATACCGCTTCTAAACCTACAGAGTTCACTGAAGGGTTCATACCATCACGCATGTCTGCACGACGACGGTTACCATCACCATCAGTTGTTAATAGTGAGGTGAAATTTGCTGAGTGAGTTGTGTCAGCCTGGGAATCAAAACCGGGTAGTGATGAACCATCTGAATACATTGGCATGGGCAAATAACCCGTTGTTTTATCTTCCAAATGCTTGTAGTAAACACGGACATAACCTTTATCAAATTCTTTGGTTAAGTTAGCTTTGATTTGTCCGCCATTGTCCCCTGTATAACCTGTATTTCTAGGGCCTTCACCTTGACGGTAAAAACCACCCATATGGAAATACATGGTATCATTAATTTCACCACCAAAATCAAAGTCTGTGCGGAGTGTATCGTAATCTAAGCCAATAGTAGTAGCGATACTACCTGATTCAGAGCTACCCGTTTTGCTAATCATGTTAATAATGCCACCAGGAGCATTTGTCGCTAAGGTTGATGAAGAGCCACCTCGAATAGATTCGATTGACTCCACTGTACTGTCAAGTCTAAGGAATATATCAGCGTTACCAAAAGCAATGTCTCCAAATTGTAAAATAGGTAAACCATCTTCTTGAAGTTGCAAAAATTTTGCGCCACCAGCTGCTACAGGAAGGCCGCGAACAGCAATGTTTGCATTACCTTCACCACCAGATGATTCTGCACGGATACCCGGAATTGATCTAAAAGCTTCTGCGGTACTTCTAGGTGTCGCTATTTCAAGTTCGTCTGCGGACAAGCTACTTACCGAAACACTTGATGCCATCACAGTTGTCCCTTTACCAGAAACACCCGTTACGACGATTCGTTCAAAGTCTAAGCCTTTTTTTGCGATTATCTCTTCTTCAGTTTTACCTGTTTCTGCCGCACTCAAGTTAGAACATATAGCCATAGCCAATGTGCTTAGTAATAATTTCTTATATGTGACTTGTTTCATTTTATTCCCCATGTTTCTTTATAGTATGTTTTTATAATCAAAGATACTTATGTTATGAACATTAAGCTTAATCGATTAAGTTAATTATTTGTCTAATATCATTATTTTGCAAGTGTTTTTTAAAGTTAAATTAAGTCGTTTATTAATTAACTGATAAATAAGGTTATTTATTTTTTAGGGTTGGGTTGTATTTACTATAGCGTTGTAAAGGGCATGATACATGTTAAACCATGCCCTTTACGCTAATGACACTGCGCTAAATTAAGTACGGCGCTTAGCTAAATCCTTTTCAACTTGCGTTAATTGATCACGGTCTATCTTATAGAAAAGTATTAATACGGCACCTGCCAAAAAGAAAACTGCTGGTAATATGTTAAACATATAACGTATGCCTTCAATTGACTCAGGCGTTTGGCTTTGATTTGCAATAAAGCCAAAATAAGCCAGAATAAAACCTGGTAATGCACCACCTACAGCAGAGCCAAACTTCAATGAAAACATAGAAGCTGACACGGTTAAACCGGCGCTATTGCTACCTGTTTTCCACTCACCGTACTCTACACAATCGGTATACATTGTGAATAATAAAGTAATTGTAATACCAAAAGTAATGATACCTAATGTGTGAACAATCGTTGTTAATGCAAGATTATCTGGCGAGATAGTGAAGGCGAAGAACAATAGGATTGCATGTAAAAAGTTAACAGAAAACATTAAGTTATGCTTCTCAAAGCGAGCTACCAGCATTGGCGTAATAAGTGCGCCAAATAACTGTCCTAGCAAGCCACATGAAATAATAAGCGTTGTTTCGTCCATCCATAAGAATATATTCGAACCATCGTCACCCATATAGTATTTTGTGTAATAAGCGATTGATGCAAAACGTGCAACCAAGCCAACTACAACTAAAATCCCTGTGACTACAAGAATTAACCAAGACTTATTTTCTAGCAAAGAAGACATATCTTCTTTGATACTAGACTTATGCTTCTTAGGCATCACTCTTTCTCTTGTTACCGCAAACGAGTACCAAAAAACAGCCACTGAAAGAACAGCAAATAAGATGATCGTTAAACGAAAACCGAGTAATTCATCACCGCCACCAAAAAATTCAACTAAAGGCTTAGCTGAAGCACCGACAACTAAAGAGCCGATTGAAGCAAAAATAAACCTGAATTGAGCCGCTTTTGTACGT
>DPHE01000059.1:8561-18424 GCA_003521815.1 Colwellia sp. | reverse complement strand
AAACTCGAAAACTCGAAAACTCGGAGCTTATTTTGTCTTGGAAACCAACGCTAACGTGGGAATATGCACAAAAACGTGCACAAGTATTGCAGAAAATTCGACAGTTTTTCAATGAACTTAATGTGGTTGAGGTGGAAACACCTGCGTTGTCTCAAGGAACAGTAACGGATATGCATCTAGATGCAATAACATGTCGATATGATTTTCTAAGTGATAGTTCTCCTGAGCAATCGACAAACTTGTATTTACAAACGTCGCCTGAATTTCATATGAAACGCTTACTTGCGGCGGGCTATGGCTGCATTTTTCAAATAGCCAAAGCTTTTCGTCATGAAGAAGCTGGACGGTTTCACAATCCAGAATTTACTTTGTTAGAGTGGTACCGTTTAGGCTTTGATCATTTTACATTGATGGACGAAGTGGCTGAGCTACTTAAAATGATTTTAGACTGTAAAGAGCCGACACAAACAACCTATCAACAGTTGTTTATCGATGTGCTTAATATCGATCCATTAATAGCGACTAGAACGCAGCTATTGTCTTTAATTAAACAATGTGGAAAATTGAGCAACTGGTTAACTGTCGAGCAAGATAATGATATTTTATTACAGTTTATATTCAGTGAAATAATCGAACCGAAAATAGGTAATGAATCCCCCTGTTTTGTTTATAATTTTCCACGCTCACAAGCCTCTCTAGCTAAAGCTTGTCCTGAAGATTTTAGAGTTGCCCAGCGATTTGAATGCTATTTTAAAGGTGTAGAGCTTGTTAATGGCTTTAATGAATTAACCGATGCAGAAGTACAATTAGAACGTTTTGAATCAGATAATAGAAAACGAAAGACACTATTTCTTCCAGAAATGCCGATAGATAAAAACTTCATAAGTGCTTTATCACAAGGATTACCGCAATGTGCAGGAGTGGCTTTAGGGATAGACCGTTTAATCATGTTGGCATTAAAAGCGGAACATATTGAACAGGTAGTCAGTTTTCCTATTGAGCGTTCTTAAAAAGGTGGTGTGTTTTATTTAAAACTAATGTTATAGTATCTCAATTGTGATACTATCTCATTTCAGTAAGCTCACTTTAGTCAGGAAACATTTCTGACAGTTTTTCTCTAGGTCAATTATGTTAGATAGAATAGGCATCACAGCAACATCTCTTTGTGCATTACATTGCATTCTTTTGCCTATCTTGTTGCCTATTTTACCTTTATTAGGTCTGAGCTTTTTAGCTGATCATGCGTGGGAGCATGTCTTTTTGCTAATGACCGCAGCATTGGGAACAGTTGCCTTATTTTCTGGCTTTAAACGTTACCATAAACAATTATATCCCTTTTATTTATTATATTTAGGTGTTGCTCTTTATTGGATAAAACATGACTTCTCTGAAGCGTTAGAACCTTACTTTATTATTGGTGGTGCTAGTTTAATCATTGCCGCTCACTTTATTAATATCAAATTATGTAATAATTGTAAGCAATGTGATGATGAAGCGTGTACATCGTAATTTAATGACTTAACCCTCGTCGAGGACGTTAAGTCATATCAATTCTAAATATTCAATTCCTTTAATTTTCTTGTTAGTGTATTTCTTCCCCATCCCAGTTTTTTAGCTGCATCTTGTTTGTGTCCTTGAGTAAACAATAGTGCTCGCTCTAGCATTATTTTTTCAAATTCTGGTTGCGCAGTATCTAAAATTGCACTCCTACCTTGAGCCAATTCCTGATCCATCCAATCGCTTAATTCAGCTTGCCACGAAGAGAATTGTGGACTGATTTGTGTTGTTCTTTGTGTTAGCTCGCTAGGTAAATCTTCTAGTAGTATGTCTTGCCCACTTGCCATGACAGTTAAGAAACGGCAAATATTTTCAAGCTGTCTAACATTACCCGGCCATTGACAGCTTTGTAGAGACATAGCTGCTTTTTTACTTAATGTTTTTGCTTCTACGCTTAATTCAATTGCAGCTTGCTTTAAAAAATGTTGACTTAATTGGGCAATATCTTCTTTTCGCTCGCGCAAGCTCGGTAATTGAACTCTTATGACATTTAGGCGATGAAATAAGTCTTCTCGAAACTCACCATTGTTTACTCTATCTTGAAGGTTTTGGTGAGTGGCAGCAATAATACGCACATCCACTTGTACAGGTAAGTGACCACCTACACGGTAGAATTGACCATCGGATAAAACGCGGAGCAAGCGAGTCTGGACTTCAATAGGCATATCCCCTATTTCATCGAGAAATAGTGTCCCGCCATGGGCTTGTTCAAAGCGGCCATGACGAACGGCATTAGCGCCAGTAAACGCTCCTTTTTCATGGCCAAATAATTCAGATTCTATTAAATCTTTAGGTATTGCAGCCATGTTTAGTGGTATAAAAGGCGCATTTACTCTTGGGCTATGGGAGTGTAACGCATGGGCAACTAATTCTTTGCCTGTACCTGATTCGCCATTAATTAATACACTAATACTGGAGCGTGATAAGCGACCAATGGTGCGAAAAACCTCTTGCATTGCAGGTGCTTCACCAATTAACCCTGCAGCAAGAGGAGCATTGTCTTTTTGTTGCCTCTTTGCATTTTGCTCACGCGAATGATTCAGTGCGCGCTTAGTTAACGTTACCGCTTCATCCATGTCAAATGGCTTAGGTAAGTACTCAAAAGCACCACCTTGATAAGCACTAACAGCACTGTCTAGATCTGAGTGAGCAGTCATAATAATGACTGGAATATTGGGGTGATCTTTACTAATTGAGCTAAGTAAAGTCATGCCATCGATATCTGGCATGCGGATATCAGATATTATAACTTCTGGTTGGTCGTGATCTAGAGCAATTAACAAATTTTTCGCACTTTCAAAAGAAGCAACACTAATGTTAGCGCTTGCAAAAGCTTTCTCTAAAACCCAACGGATTGAACTATCGTCATCAACAATCCATACTTGCTCAGTTATCATTTTTTTCTCTCTAGTAAATATTTTTAAGTTAAGTTTTCTGGTGCTGACATTAATAATTATTGTGTTAATGGTAATAGGATGACGAATTCTGTTCGCCCGGGTCTACTATGACAATATAGCTTACCATGATGCTGATTTATCAGTGTTTGTGCTATAGATAAACCGAGCCCTGTTCCGTTCGAGCGTCCTGATACCATAGGATAAAAAAGGGTGTCTTTAATTTTAGCAGGAATACCTGGTCCATCATCAATAATACTAATTTTTACCGTGAGTTTTATCAGTTTTCCATTGATCGTTTTATTACTAGCAATACGGGTTCGCAGCGTAATTTGATGTTGATCACCTATTGCTTGAATCGCATTGTTTACAATGTTTAATACCGCTTGTTGAATTTTTTCCTGATCGCACACAATATCAGGGATAGAGGGATCATAATCACGTTTTAAGCTTATATTTTGTTCATTTGAGTAGCTGATTACTTGGTAAACTTTTGCTAGTACAGAATGAATATTGTGAGGTTGAATTTGTGGCAATTGATTTGGTCCAAGTAAACGATCTACCAAATTAGTTAACCTGTCGGCTTGTTCAATGATCATGTCGGTATATTCTTGTTGCACAGTGTTTAACTCTTTACTTAGTAGCTGAGCTGCACCGCGAAGTCCACCCAAAGGATTTTTGATTTCGTGTGCTAATCCTTTAATTAAATCACAGGCAGAAATCCATTGTTTTTGTTGGAATACTTCTAGACTAATTTGTTTCTGTTGATCTATTTGTCTGAACTCTAACAGCACATGGGGAACTCTGTTGAATTCGACTGCAGAAGCGGTTATTTCAGCAGTAAATTGATGACTTTCACTAAATTTTATAACAATATCGCTATCGGTAAATTCCTGTCCTGTAGCAAGTAGCTGCTCTAGGCGGGGTTTACAAATGCTAGTGTCAGTAAAAATCAGCTCAAATGAAACACCATAAAGTTTAGATAAACTTTTGATGAGTAAAGCTTCGGCAGCCGGATTGGCATAACAAACCGTTAGGCTTTCATCGAGAATAAGTACAGCGGTAACTAGGTGATTAGCTAACGTTTGTTGATACCGTAACTTGAGCTGTTGAATATATTTTCTTTGATGCAACATAATGCCTCATATATACACTAAGGTCGCACCAAATAAGTGCATGGCTTTTAGTATATTATAGAAAATTTTTATTTGCAGCGATTTATGCCGTTATATAACGCTAATTTACCGAAGTTCGATGCATATAAAAAGTTATTGATTTAGATGTTGCAATAACCTCGCCATTTTTATCAAGTAATTTCATTTGTATTTTATGTTCACCGCGATCTATATTGTGTAATGAAAAGATAGTCTGCGTTTGAGGTGTTAAGTGAGGCTTTTCGTCTACTAACAATTGGATATTTAAGCCACGTTTAAATAGTGGTTTAATGCTACCACTAATATAAACAGAGCCCGTGTTATCTCGAATGGTTGAATTAGCTTTTGGGTGGTTGATCACCACTTGATATTCTTCTGTAATGTGTTTGTTATTAATGTCTAAAGTTTGAGCTTTAATATTCGAAGATGACGGTATGACATTTACTTTTTCAGTTTCTACTGCTTTAGCGCCCGACCTAGCTTTGTGCGAGTATGCTAATACCCCGGTCGCATTTTGCCATACATAAATCTTAGCGGAACTACTGTAAACAGGAGTTGCTGTAGATAAAGTTAATAATGTCAGTAGTAAAAATTTAATCATAGTAAAATTAAGTATATCGTGTTCCTTGAGACATTTCCAAGGACGATAAAACAGTCAGGATAGGTAACCCTAATTTATACAAAAAGAACTGATATTTATCACTTGGAAAATCACTTACCTTCAATATAAAGTTTCTAAAAAAACCGAAATTAGTTTTTATTAGATGGATTTAAACACATAAATTTGGGTGCACGTGTCAAATTGAATAGGGTGAGTTGTTGAGTATATAAAACATCAGGACCAGCCATTAACGTGCTGTAAAGACTGAGAACGGATGGCCTGTTGGAGCAGAGAAACGTATTTTTTCAAATATAAGAACTCTGGCTATGGACCGGTTAATAAAATGTCAGTAATACTAATACCTTTACGATGTAGATATTTTCAGCGCCATTAGTAACAGATTGAGGATCACGATTGTAATATTAAATAGTGCTAGGCTCTAAAATATCACAACAGATAATTAATATTTTAACTTGCAAAAATAAGGGTAAGGATAATTAATATCTTTTAAAAAAAATATCCTGTATAATGCGCGCCCAATTGTAGCCTAGTTGTTTATGTATAGCTTTTGATTAAAAAGCATTATAAATAATAGTAATAGCGAGTAACGCCTGTGTTAGATAAATTAAGAAATGTGGCAATTATTGCTCACGTTGACCACGGAAAAACCACTTTAGTTGATAAATTGTTAGAACAGTCAGGTACACTGGACGCCCGTGGCGGTCTAGAAGAACGTACAATGGACTCGAATGATATCGAAAAAGAACGTGGTATCACAATCTTAGCTAAAAACACGGCTATTAACTGGAACGGCTACCGTGTAAACATTGTAGATACTCCTGGCCATGCTGATTTCGGTGGTGAAGTTGAGCGTGTAATGTCAATGGTAGATTCAGTTTTACTTATCGTTGATGCACAAGAAGGTCCTATGCCACAAACGCGTTTCGTAACGAAAAAAGCGTTTGCTCAAGGATTAAAGCCAATTGTTGTTATTAATAAAGTTGATAAGCCTGGATCTCGTCCTGATTGGGTTATGGACCAAGTTTTTGAATTGTTTGATAACCTTGGTGCTACTGATGAACAACTTGATTTTAAAGTTGTTTACGCTTCAGCAATTAATGGTTGGGCTTCGCTTGAAGAAGGCGAAACGGGCTCAGATATGACGCCTTTATTTGATACTATTCTTAAAGAAGTGCCACAACCAGTAGCTGATCCTGATGGCGCATTCCAAATGCAAATTTCTCAACTTGATTATAGCTCTTACTTGGGTGTAATCGGTGTTGGTCGTATTACTCGTGGTTCTGTTAAACCTAACCAACAAGTAACAATTAACTTGGCAAACGGCGGTGTTCATAACGCTAAAGTTGGTAAAGTATTTGGTTACTTAGGTCTAGAGCGTCTTGATATTGCTGAAGGTTTTGCTGGCGATATTATCGCAATTACTGGTTTAGGCGAATTAAAGATTTCAGATACAATTTGTTGTCCTACTGAAGTTGAAAGCTTACCGGCATTATCTGTTGATGAACCAACTATCAATATGACTTTCCAAGTAAACACTTCACCATTTTGTGGTAAAGAAGGTAAGTTTGTTACCTCACGTAACATCAAAGATCGTCTAGAAAAAGAATTAATTCATAACGTTGCTTTACGTGTTGAGCAATTAGAAGATGCTGATAAATTTAAAGTATCAGGACGTGGTGAGCTTCATTTAGGTATCCTAATTGAAAACATGCGTCGTGAAGGTTTTGAGTTAGCAGTATCTCGTCCAGAAGTTATTATTCGTGAAGTAAACGGTCAATTAGAAGAACCATACGAAACAGTAACAATTGATGTTGAAGAGCAACATCAAGGACCTATCATGGAAAAAATGGGTGTTCGTAAAGCTGAACTAACTGATATGGCACCTGATGGTACTGGTCGAATTCGTATGGATTTCATCATGCCTAGCCGTGGTTTAATTGGCTTCCAAACTGAGTTTATGACATTAACGTCAGGCTCTGGCTTGATATATCATACATTCTTTGAATACGGACCTCATAAAGGTGGCGAAATTGGCCAACGTAAAAATGGTGTAATGATCGGTAACGCTACTGGTAAAGCACTTACTAACGCTATTTTTAACTTACAATCTCGTGGTCGTATGTTAATTGGTCATGGTGTTGATATTTATGAAGGTCAAATTATTGGTATTCATAGCCGTGATAACGATTTAACAGTAAACGCTCTTAAAGGTAAGCAGTTAACAAACGTTCGTTCATCAGGTACTGATGAAGCGCAAACACTAACGCCGCCTATCGTTATGTCTTTAGAGCAAGCTTTAGAGTTTATCGATAACGATGAATTGGTAGAAGTAACACCAGAAAATATTCGCATACGTAAAAAGCTTTTAAAAGAGAACGAACGTAAACGTGAAAGTAGACCTGGTAAATAACCCATTACTGAAATGGTTAGTTAATACTTAATTATCTATTTAAAAACCACTTATTGTTAAGTGGTTTTTTTATGCCTAAAAATTATGCGTTTGTAACCGCGGATGAATAATACCAATCTCACTAACTATGTGATCATTTCTACTGGTTAAAACAGTCAACTATTTCGTTATTTATTTAATAATTAGAACAACTAGTTATTAAAATAAATGCCTTGTATTTGGCCGTTTTTCCTGTGTATAAAATAGATCACCTAATTAATGAAACTAGTATAACAGATATAAAAAAAGAGCCATATAGACTCTTTTTATCACTTCTTGTTACTACTAAATTTTAGAAAACAAAGCGTTATTATTTGATAAATAACATTTCAGAGTACTTAGGTAGTGGCCATAATTCATCAGCAACTAACAATTCAAGCGCATCAGCGTGAAGACGAGCTTCTGCCATTAATGGACAAAGAACATCAGCACTGTGACGCATGTGAGCTTCAGAGTCAGCAAAGTCATGTTTAACAACTTCTTCATCAATTTGCGCTACAGCAGCAGTTAAGCCGTTGATGTGGTCAACCATTTTCTTAGCAACTGTTACGTTTAATTCAAGACCTAATTCAGCAGCAGAGCCTGCAGCGTGAGTTACTTCTGATAAGTAAGTTAATGAAGCTGGTAAAAGCTTAGTCGTAGCAATGTCGCTAACTAATTTAGCTTCAACTTCAATCGCTAAGTTATATTGCTCAGCATATACTTCGTAACGGCTTTCTAATTCAACAGCAGATAAAACACCAGTACTAGTGAATAATTCTACAGTGTTAGCAGACATTAAGTGTGGTAATGCATCAGCCGTTGTAGGGATGTTTAATAAACCACGTTCTTCAACAGCAGCAGTGTGCCATTCTGAAGAGTAACCGTCACCGCCAAATACTGCGTTGCCATGCTCTTCCATTAACTCTTTTAATACAGAAATTACAGCAGCAGTTTGATCTTGAGTAGATAATGCAGCTTCTAACTTATCAGCAATCCAGTTCAATGAATCAGCAAGCATAGTGTTCATTGCTACTAATGGACCAGATATTGATTGCTCTGAACCAACAGCACGGAACTCAAAACGGTTACCAGTGAATGCGAATGGAGAAGTACGGTTACGATCGCCTGGATCACGGTCAAAGTTAAGAATTTGAGAAAGACCAAGGTCCATTTCGCCACCATCAGAAGAACCCGTAAGTTTACCTGCTTTGATATCTTCAAATACTTTTTCTAACTGGTCACCTAAGTAAACAGAAAGAATAGCTGGTGGCGCTTCGTTAGCACCTAAACGATGATCGTTACCTGCTGAAGCAATAACAGCACGTAATAATGGACCATATTTATGTACGCCACGGATAACTGCACCACAGAATAATAAAAATTGTAAGTTATCATGAGGTGTTTTGCCTGGATCTAATAAGTTACCTTGTGTGCTGTTACCAACAGACCAGTTAACATGTTTGCCCGAACCATTAACACCAGCAAATGGCTTTTCATGTAACAAACATAAGAAACCGTGTTCTTTAGCTGTTTGCTTCATAAGCGTCATAAGAAGTTGTTGTTGATCAGCACCAACATTAGCAGCACCGTAATAAGGAGCAATTTCAAATTGTCCAGGAGCAACTTCGTTATGGTGAGTTTTTGCTGGAATACCAACACGGTATAACTTGTCTTCAAAGTCTTGCATGAAAACTTGAACACGTGCAGGGATAGAACCAAAGTAATGGTCATCAAATTGTTGACCTTTAGCTGGAGCAGCACCAAATAAAGTACGACCTGTTAATAATAAATCAGGGCGGCTGTTTGCAAAGTTTTCATCAACCAAGAAATATTCTTGCTCAGGGCCAGCACTTGAATCTAAGTTAGCGATGTCAGTTTCGCCCATTAGTTTAAGTACTTTTTGTCCTGCTTCGTTCATTGCAGCGTTAGAACGTAAAAGAGGTATTTTCTTATCTAGTGCTTCACCAGTCCAAGACATGAAAACACTTGGTATCATTAATGTAGCGCCATTAGCGGTATGTTGCATGTAAGCAGGGCTTGTTGGATCCCATGCAGTATAACCACGCGCAGCGTTAGTCATACGTAAACTACCGTTAGGAAAAGAAGACCCATCTGGTTCGCCTTTAATTAAAAGGGTACCAGTAAATTCATTTATCGCATTACCTTCAGAGTTAGTAAGAATGAATGCATCATGCTTTTCTGCTGTAATGTTGGTCATTGGATAGAAAACGTGGGAGAAAAATTTAGCGCCTTTTGATAAAGCCCAATCTTTCATTGCTGCAGCAACTATATCTGCAGTAGAAGCATCTAATGCTACGCCTGATTCAATGGTTTTTTTAATTGCTTTAAATGCTTTTTTAGATAATGCGTCTTCCATTTTCTGTAAGTTAAAAACATCAGTTGCCCAAATTTGCTTCAACGGGTCAGTCATTTTGCACGATATTGGTGCACGGTTGGTGATTTGATCAATCGCTTGAAGGCGAGTTTGGTTTCCACTCATTTTAGGCTCCTAGGCTTATAGATTAAAGGCTGCAAGGTATCAGCTTGTTTTTTTTTCTCAATGTAAATCGTAAACTCAGTATTTTATTAGCAATAAATATACCAAAATTTTAAGACGCTAATTTCTGTTCAATAAAAATAATCAGAATAGGTATCTTTATTGTAAATATACTCGGATAATAACATATTACCACGGACATATTACC
>DPHE01000059.1:7732-8346 GCA_003521815.1 Colwellia sp. | reverse complement strand
CGGACATATTACCACGGACATATTGAAGCCATATTTATTTTATTCTTATTTTCCTATAAATTACCAAGTGAGCATAAAAAATTTACGGCTCATCAACTTCAGTTATTACTTTTGTATGTTGCGGCATCTATGATTGACCATAGGTGAAATAGCCCTCCAATTATCGCGGGTACAACGAGCCACCAAAAAGCATAACCCCCTAAACAAATAATGGCAAAGATGATGGCGGGTATTAAGCGGCCTTGAACTAATTGCCCTAATCCGGGGAAAAATACATTACAAATTGCAGCAATAATATTGCCTGTTGAACCTTGACCTGACATAACACACCTTGCTAGTAACTTCGTTGCTGATATCATAATATATTATTAATCATTACAAAATCACCCAATTGTTAGTAAATATGAGCTTATTACACGTACTATTTAAAAGAGTGAAGCATTCTTTACTTTGGAGGCACTCCATATCGTTTCTTTACTACTTACGAAATCGAGTGATGAAAGAGCAGCTACAAGTTGTAGCGGGTTACCTTTCTTATGTCAGTTTAATGTCACTTGTGCCTTTGATGGTTGTCGCATTATCTGTGGCAACAGCCTTTCCCATTTTTGCTGATA
>DPHE01000059.1:0-7529 GCA_003521815.1 Colwellia sp. | reverse complement strand
TGATAACGCCTCTAAAATGTCTGCTGTGGCTATTTTGTTTTTGTTTGTTGCGGCTTTGTTGTTAATTTCTTCTATCGACAAAACATTCAATAATATTTGGCAAGTGACTAAAAAGCGAAGAATTATTACCTCTTTCTCAATGTATTGGATGATATTAACTATAGGACCACTTCTTGTCGGGGCAAGTATCGCTATTACCTCGTATATTGTTTCTCTGGTTTCATTAGGTATTGATGATGATTTTGGTATTACCAGCTTGTTTTTTAGGTTGTTACCTTTGCTGTCCTCTTTGGCCGCTTTTGTCTTGTTGTATATGCTAGTCCCAAATACTAGGGTGCCTTTTAAATATGCCTTGTCAGGTGCTTTTGTTGCCGCAGTGTTTTTTGAATTTTCGAAGAAAATCTTTGTAGTCTATTTAACGGCATTTCCTTCTTATCAAGCTATTTATGGTGCTTTGGCTATCGTGCCTATTTTGTTTTTATGGGTTTATTTATCCTGGATTATTGTTTTAGGTGGCGCCTTAATTACCGTATCTTTACAAGAATATGAATTAGAAACTGAAGGGTAAGTTAATGATAGCATTACTACAACGAGTGAGCAGTGCAAGTGTTACTGTCGATAGCCAGATAATTGGTGAGATTGAACAGGGATTATTAGTGTTTTTAGCGGTTCAGCCAGAAGACACTAAAGCTAAAGCAAAACGTCTTGCCGAGCGAGTTGCGACTTATCGACTGTTCAATGATGATAATGACAAAATGAACTTGAATGTAAAGCAAGTTGATGGTGATATTTTAGTGGTATCACAATTTACGCTTGCTGCAGACACAAATAGCGGTTTACGTCCCAGTTTTACCAGCACGGGAAAACCAGGCTTTAGCAAGAAGTTATATGAATACTTTTGTCAGCAATTACGAGAAAAAGGCTTTAAAGTACCCACGGGGGAGTTTGGAGCAGACATGAAAGTAGCGTTATTAAACGATGGTCCCGTGACATTTACGCTAACCATATAAATGAAAGGGGATAGCTCCATTTAGGCTACTTGAAATCTACTTGATGACCCACTTCGATACCATGCAGCCAAAATTTTCGCCATTGTAAGAAGAGGCGACGGGGTAAATGACTATTTTTGTTCCGTTTTAATAATTTAAATGTTTGCCAATGTTTAGGGATCAAGTGGATAACAATGTTGAGATAGTTTGGAATATGAAAATAAATTATATTATGTTCACTAGATAACTGCTGTAATACGGTTAGACATAAATTAGCTTCATGGTCAGTTGCATCAGGTAAATTGATGGAAAGACAGCCATCGTTATCTATATTATCGAGTAGGCATTCAAGTTGTTTAATGGTTTCATCGAAATTTTGCGCTTTCTGCTGGTAGACATCACAAATAAGCCAATCAAGTGGCATTTTTTCCTTCTGTGCTAACCAGTCATTACTATCAAGGTGAATGATCGCTATTTTTGCTTTTTCAGGATTAAAATAACGGCTAAAATTTTCAATGACTATCGCGCTATATTCAATGCTTTTTATCGATATATTATTACAGGTATGCGCTAAAAAACGGTCTAGATTACCACCGCCCAAGCCCAGCTCAACAATATTTTTGGGTTTGAAAAATAATAAGGGTAATAGTAGCGCCGTTTGATGGGGTAGGGTTAATTGCCATGGTTTACGCTTGTGCATAACACTTTGAATAACCTGCTCACCTTCATCATTATTAAAGGCTAACCAGCGAAAATATTCATTTTCGCTAACGGATAAGCTTTCTTCTCCTTGACTTAAATAGAGTGATTTTCCTTGTGCTATGTGTTTGGATAATTGCATAATTATTTAAACGCTCATGACTTGATATAAAACTCGTTAATATAAGGATAGATAATGAATACCCTACGCTCACCTAAGACGGTTGATGAATTAAGACAATACTATCAGCTTCGTTGGCAAATATTAAGAAAACCTTGGGGACAAAAGCAAGGTAGTGAGCAAGATGAATTTGAGCAGCAAGCGATTCATAAAATGGTTATCAATGAAAAAGGCGAGGTATTAGCCGTTGGCCGTTTAGAAAAAATGAACCAATTTCAGGGTAAAATTCGTTTTATGGCGGTAAGTGAAACAGCGGAAGGTCGAGGATTAGGTCAGCAAATCATTAATGCCTTAGAGCAGCAAGCTAGCCAATTGGGTCTGAAAGAAATTAACCTAAACGCTCGTGAGAGTACCGTAGGGTTCTATCAAAAATTGGGTTATCAAACTGTAACATTTTCTCATACACTTTTTGATGCAATTAAACATTACACCATGGTAAAACAGTTGAGTGTTCATCCTTTACATCAAACGGAACTTGCTCAATCATTACAAGACCTTTGGCATAAAACAATTCCTTTGAGCAACGCGATGGAATTACAAATAAGTTATTATGATGGTAAAAAATTGATGACTCATTGCGATGCAGAGTTTAATCAAAACTTACATCACACTATGTTTGCAGGCAGTATTTATACCTTAGCAACATTAACGGGCTGGGGTTGGGTTTATCTTGCGCTTCAAGCACAGCAAAAGATACAGGGTAAGCTGCGTGGAGATATTGTTCTAGCAGAGGCTAACATAAAATATCATGCGCCAATTAAAGGCTTGGCTTATGGGCAAGTTGTTCAACAGGATGTTTCAGGACAATTTGATAGCTTACTACAAGGTAAAAAAGCGCGTATCAATTTAGTAGCACATGTTTACTGCGGTGAAAAAATAGCAGCAACCTTTAAAGCTAGCTATGTTGTATTGCCGAAGAACTAAGAACTAGAATTAATAAAACATAGGGATGATGCAAATGATAAATAGTGATGTAAATACACAGCCTAAAATTTTATCTGTTGGTATCATTGGCTGTGGTTGGCTTGGTAAAGCATTGGCGGCTAGTTTACTAGAGCAGGGTGTCTCAGTACTTGCGACAAGTAGCGAGCAAGGTAATGTAGATAAATTGAATGAGCAAGGAATACCAGCACAGCAATTGCTATTGCCCTCCAACACAAAACAACTTGGCCAGCATGATGTCTTCAAACAGCAATACTTAGTAATTGCCATTACCCCAAAATTTAAACAAGGGCGAACAGACTATGCAATAAAAATTGCACAACTTGTTGATGCTGCAAAAGAACAAGGTATTGTGCAGCGCATTATTCTATTGTCGAGTACTGCTGTGTATCAGGGGTTCGAAGGATTAGTTGATGAAAATACTAACCTAAATCTAGTCGAATCAAGTCGAGTGAAAGCAGACTCAGTGAAAGCAGACTCAGTGGAAAAAGCGCCGATACTATATACAGCTGAACAAGCGGTATTGAATTTTTACCGACAAGGAAATGTATTAAGGTTAGCTGGTTTAGTAGGGCCAGAGCGACATCCGGGTAAGTTCTTGTTGGCTAAGAGAACGTTAAAAAACTCTACTGCACCGGTTAATTTAATTCATCAACAAGATGCAGTGGGTTTGATATTGTCTTTATTAACGTCAGCGTCACCGCAGGGGGTTTTCAATGGCGTTAGCGACACTCATGTGACTAAAGCACTCTATTATCAAGCTGCGGCGAAATCACTGGGGGTTGAATTGCCCACTTTTAGTGCTGACAAAGTGTTGGACTCTACTCGTATTGTGAGTGGTGATAAAGCCAAACAACAATTAGGTTATTCATTTATTTACCCTGACCTGCTTGCTTGGTTATAATACTATTTGTTGAAAGCTTACGGGACTTACTTTGCATTTATTATCGACCACCTTTCTTGCTCGCCATCAATCTAGATTGTTACTTGTTATTATCTGGTTACATGTATCAGTACTCGATCTGTTTTACATTACCTATAGTGGTCCGGTTTTTTTATGGCAAGATAACACCAAATTACTTACGTTAGCAGTACATCTTTCAATTGCTCTTGCTACGACAGGTTTATATAAAGTAATTTCTCCAGCCCGTGTTAACAAGTCGCAAAAACTAGGCGAACAATCATAATGAGAGTGGTATTGGCACCGATGGAAGGTGTACTTGATCATATCATGCGTGATTTGCTAACAAAGATTGGTGGGTATGATCATTGTGTGACAGAGTTTGTTCGTGTTGTTGATCAAATCATATCAGACCGTGCCTATTTTCGTTCATGTCCTGAACTAAAAAATGCGGCAGCTTACGGATGCACGACCGAAGCAGGTACGCCAGTACGAGTACAATTACTGGGACAACATCCGCAGTGTATGGCTGATAATGCCGCAAAAGTACTAGAGCTTGGCTCTAATGGTGTTGATATTAATTTTGGCTGTCCAGCCAAAATGGTGAATAAAAACAGTGGTGGCGCCGTCTTACTAAAAGATCCTGAAAACCTTTATCAAATTGTTAAGGCAGTCAAAGCGGCTGTTCCTCATGACGCTATTGTCAGTGCTAAAATTCGTTTAGGTTATGAAGATAAAACGCTTGCGATAGAAAATGCACAAGCGATAGAAGCGGCTGGCGCTAGTGAACTCACCGTTCATGCCCGAACTAAAGTTGAAGGTTACAAGCCTCCGGCTCATTGGCATTGGATTGCTAAAATAAAACAAAATATAAACATTCCTGTCATCGCTAATGGGGATATTTTTACCTTGAACGATGCAATAAAATGTCGAGAAATTTCTGGCTGTAACGATATTATGGTAGGAAGAGGGGCATTGATGTTACCTAATTTAGCACAGGTTATTAAGCAAACAGCGCCGGCGATATCTTGGCAGGAGGTGCAAGCATTACTTCTGATATATACCGAGTGTGAAACGTATGGTGATAAAAGTAAATATTATCCTAACCGAATTAAACAGTGGCTTAAATACTTGAAGTTACAGTACGTTGAAGCGGATGAGTTGTTTCAAGAGGTTCGCACCCTTAAAACGGCTGAAGGGATCAGAGCGATTCTTTAATCGCAGGATTAGCCTGCTTGTAAATCTTTCAATACCATCCACATTAGCCCCTAATGTCACTTTACTTTAGCGCAAGGTGTATTCTTGTTCAATACCACTCTGGCCACTATATGTAAAAATTAATAGTGTGATCCACACATTAGGCTGTGTTTTGAGTATAATAGTAAGGATATTAAAAGCACTCATGTAAATACAATGACCGATAATTCCGAAAACGAAAAACGCCTTAATAAATATATTAGTGAATCAGGTTTCTGTTCACGCCGTGGTGCTGACAAATTAATTGAGGCTGAGCGGGTTACCATTAATGGAGAAATACCTGAGCTTGGTACTAAAGTTCAACCAGGTGATGTGGTAAAAGTTGATGGTAAAGCTATTGCTGCGAGTGCTCAAAATAAATCGGATCGTATTTATATTGCTTATAACAAACCCATCGGTATTACTTGCACAACGGAAAGTCACGTGTGGGGTAATATTATTGATGCCATTGGCCACCGGACACGTATTTTCCCTATTGGTCGATTAGACAAGCCGTCAGAAGGGTTAATTTTTCTCACGAGTGATGGTGATATTGTTAATAAAATCTTACGCGCTGAAAATGCGCATGATAAAGAATATATTGTCACCGTAGATAAACCGATCAGTGAGCGATTTATTGAGCGAATGTCTCGTGGTGTTCCTATTCTGGGTACCATTACTAAACCGTGTATTGTGCAAGTCAAAAGCCGCTTTGTTTTTACTATTATTTTAACACAAGGTTTAAATCGTCAGATCCGCCGTATGTGTGAATACTTAGATTATGAAGTTAAAAAATTAAAGCGTTCTCGTATTATGAGTGTTGAACTTGGTCAACTAAAATCAGGACAGTGGCGAGATTTGACTACGGCAGAAATGGATGAAATTAATCAAGCCGTCGCTAGTTCAAGTAAAACCGCCGATGAAACATTAACTAGTCAGAAGAAATCTAGTCAGAAAGGCCTACCAAGTAATCCTTGGGCAGAAAGTTGAAGTAATAATAAGGTGAGTTGATTTTATTTTTTAAGTAGTATCTTTTGATCTGTAGGTGCATCAATAGGGTAGGGATATTAAATTTATTTCCATTGAATAAAGTGCTGCTAGCTAAACAATGTTAACTAGCAGTCAAGGTGTCTGAATTATTACTTAATATTAACCTGTTATATTGGTTAGTCTAGGCGTTAATTCTTCCAGTACTTGTGGGTCTTCAATTGTTGAAGGAATATCTATTTTCTGACCGTCTATCATTTGTCGTAAGGTTTTACGTAATATTTTTCCTGAACGGGTCTTAGGTAAGCGCTCAACGATAATTAAGGCTTTTAATGAAGCAATCGCTCCAATATCGCTACGTACTTTAGTTTTTAATTCTGAAATAAGTTCATCATCACTCAACGTTACGCCATTTTTAATCACGACTAAACCAAAGGGTACTTGACCTTTTAATGAATCGTTAATGCCGACTACCGCACATTCAGCTACGGCAGAATGGCCAGAAATAGATTCTTCCATTTCACCTGTTGATAATCGATGACCAGCAACGTTTATAACGTCATCTGTACGTCCCATAATAAATAGGTAGCCATCTTCATCAAAATACCCACCATCACCAGTAACATAATAACCTGGGTGAGTTAATAAATAACTTTCTTTAAAGCGTTTTTCATCTTTATAAACAGTCGTTAAGCAACCAGGAGGCATAGGCAGTTTTATGGCAACAGTACCTTGTTGGTTAGCTGGTAAAGCCACGCCATAGGCATCTAAAATCTCAACGTTATAACCTGGAACAGGGAAACCAGAAGAACCTGCTTTAGTTGCCATTAACTCTTGCGTACTGGCATCAGCAAAAGGTGTACTTGCAATAGACCAACCGGTCTCAGTTTGCCACCAATGATCAATAACAGGTATTTGTGTTTTTTCTTTTAGCCAATGGTATGTTGATGGATCTAGACGTTCACCAGCAAGATACAATCGTTTTAAATGCGATAAATCATAGTTTTCCATTAGTGCAGCATCAGGATCTTCTTTTGCGATAGCACGAAATGCCGTTGGCGCACTAAACAATGCGTTCACTTTATATTCTTCACAAACACGCCAAAAAGCACCGGCATCAGGCGTTCTAACCGGTTTTCCTTCATATACAATAGTACTACAACCCGCCAAAAGAGGACCGTACACAATGAAAGAATGACCAACAACCCAACCAACATCTGAAGCAGCCCAGAAAGTATCGCCTGCTTTCATACCGTAAATATTTTTCATGCTATATAGCATAGCAACGGCGTGGCCACCGTGATCTCTAACTACACCCTTTGGTTTTCCTGTGGTACCTGAAGTGTATAAAATATAAAGCGGATCGGTACTTTTTACACTAACAGCCGCAATGCCTTTAGCACTGCTCATTTGTGTTTCCCAATCTTGGTCACGGCCACTAATCATATCCGCCGTTAATTGTTCTCGTTGATAAACAATGCAACTGCTTGGTTTATGAGTTGCTATCTCAATGGCGTTATCGAGCAATGGCTTGTAGGGAATAACTTTGGCAATTTCAATACCACAACTGGCACTAACAATAACTTTAGGCTCT
>DPHE01000063.1:48548-85326 GCA_003521815.1 Colwellia sp. | reverse complement strand
ACTCACTACCTGTTCACCATTACGTTCAATAGTTGGCCAATTTATGCCTTCAGGACGAAGTGCATAACAGGCACGCACCATATCAATAATATCCCAACGACTATTGCCATTTTGCCATTCACGGGCATAAGGGTCGAAAAAATTACGATAGAAAAGATAGCGCGATACTTCATCATCAAAGCGAATATTGTTATAACCGGCAACACACGTATTAGGCACACTAAATAATGCGTTAATTCGATTAGCAAACTCTGCTTCAGTTAACCCTTCACGCTCTGCTTTTTGCGGCGTAATACCGGTAACTAAGCACGCCTCTGGCTGAGGCAAGCAATCTTGCGGTGGTTGGCAATAAAACATTTCAGGCTCACCAATTATGTTGAGATCTAAATCGGTTCTGATCCCCGCAAACTGAGAAGGCTTATCAACTTTGGGTGATATACCCCAAGTTTCATAATCGTGCCAGAAAATAGTGGGTTGTTTTATAGTGTTTTGAGAAGACGAGTTAGGTTTCATTTTATCCATGTAAAACAATTTTTTAGTTTTATTTTTGTTAGCTAATATATCTTTTAATAGTCTATTGTTAGCTGCTTTTTTATCTTGTTTGTTTCACACAAACAGACACTTTTTTCGTTCAATATTATTACAGAATTCAAGCTATTTGTAAGCGGTTAACGCGAGCTCACTTTCCTGATCTGACTCTAGCACAGGCCAGAGATAAAATCCCACAATTACGGCAGTTGAGACAGTTCCCATTGTAGAGCTAAAGATAATAGCCATACCAACAGGTATCGCTTTAATAATGTTTTCTTTAGTAGAAAATAAATGCTTAGGGCTTTTCCTAGTGATTAAATAACATAACTATGCGGCTAACTCAGGTTGTGTGATGAATAGACTTTAAAACATAAAAAAACTGATTGAAGTCAGAGATAACCCAAAATAATAAGGTTAAATTATCGCCAGTCTCAGACTTTTGTGTTACTCCACGTCTGTTGGAAAATAGGGTGTAAATAATTATGGTTACAACCAAAAGTAAATTCGTACAATCAGTTGACGTTGATGATATTAACAAAACCTTGGGTGTCGACCCCACTTCAAAACGTCGTGGTCACCTAATCAAGTGGGCTATTTTAATCGTCATAATGGTGGTTACTACTGGCCTTGCATTATCGTGGTTTGGTAGCAGTCATTCCCAAACTATCCAGTATAAAACTGATGAGGTGGAACGTGGTGATTTGATCGTGACTGTGACCGCCACAGGTACACTTGAGCCGGTCAATCAGGTTGATGTTGGCTCTGAAATTTCAGGCACAGTTAAATTTGTCGCGGTAGATTTTAATGACCGTGTCAAAGAAGGACAGGTGTTGACAATACTCGATACTGAACAATTGCAGGCGTTAGTTAATCAATCTCGCGCTGTGTTGCAAGTAACACAGGCGCAAGTCAAACAAGCTGAGGCTACAGTGATTGAAACACAAAGAAAGTTAAGGCGGGCAAGAGAGCTGGCAAAATCAGGCATGTGTTCCGAAGATGATTGTGATACGGCACAAGCAGCCTACGATCGTGCCGAAGCAAACCTATTAAGCACTAAGGCGCAGGTCGCTCAATCGCAGGCGTCACTCAACGCCGAACAAATCAGGTTATCAAAGGCCACTATTCATTCTCCAATTAATGGTATTGTGCTTGAACGAAATGTTGAGCCGGGTCAGACCGTCGCCGCCTCGTTACAAACGCCGGTGTTGTTCACTCTAGCTGAAGACCTGACACAGATTGAGCTACATGTGGATGTGGATGAGGCCGATGTGGGACAAGTTTTGGTCGGTCAGCAGGCGCTATTTACTGTGGATGCTTACCCCGATAACAGTTTTGTGGCTGAGATCACTGAAGTACATTTCTCTTCTCAAACCGTTGAGGGCGTTGTGACCTACGAAACCATATTACGGGTCGATAATTCGGCATTACTGTTACGACCAGGCATGACCGCTACCGCTGATATAACGGTCAATAAGATTAATAACGCACTATTGATTACCAATGCCGCGCTGCGCTTTACGCCGCCAGTTGCCACAGTAGAGACATCGACGCGCAGCGCTAGCCTAGTGAATCAACTAATACCGCGCCCAACTCGTTCGGGCTCTAAATCAGTCGAAGAGGTGAATCGCGATAACAAACAGCGGCTCGTTTGGGTATTACGAGACGGGCAGCTTGTGGCAATACCTGTCAGCACTAATGCCACGGATGGCATAAAAACAGAGGTGTTAAAGGGAGAACTTGAGCCCGGCATGACGCTAGTCGTTGAAACAATGAGTCAGGGCCAGTGATCATGGTGACCAACGAGCACACACAACCTCCTTTAATAGAATTGCAACGTGTAATCAAAGTGTACGGCACGGGCGGGGCGGCCATGCAGGCACTACGCGGAGCTGATCTGAGGATAGATAAAGGCGACTTCGTAGCGGTAATGGGGCCGAGCGGTTCGGGTAAGTCGACTTGCCTGAATATCCTTGGCTGTCTCGACACGCCCACATCGGGCACTTATCACTTTCGTGGCATCGAGGTCGGCAAGCTCTCACGTGATCAACGTGCTCGCTTGCGTCGCCATTATCTCGGCTTCGTGTTTCAGGGATACAACCTGTTGGGTCGTACCTCTGCACTGGAAAACGTTGAACTACCGATGATATACCGTGGCACACCCGCTATCGAGCGCCGTCGAAGTGCGCTACAAGCCTTAGATGCTGTGGGACTCAAAGGGTGGGAACACCATAGTCCTAGTGAGTTGTCTGGTGGTCAGCAGCAACGAGTAGC
This sequence comes from Colwellia sp., assembly GCA_003521815.1. Lineage (GTDB taxonomy): Bacteria > Pseudomonadota > Gammaproteobacteria > Enterobacterales > Alteromonadaceae > Colwellia. Next base: position 82,524 of record DPHE01000063.1, on the reverse strand, counting down.
CATTGCCAGGGCCATTGTCACTCGTCCCGACGTATTATTAGCCGATGAACCAACAGGCAATCTTGATACCACACGCAGTCGCGAGATTATGGAACTATTAACTGCTTTTAACCGGGAATATGGGATTACTATTGTCATGGTTACTCACGAAATTAATATGGCGGCCTACGCTAAACGCATTGTGTATTTCGTTGATGGCATGGTGGAGTCTGACCAACTAAACGGGGAGTCTGCTTAATGCTTATGTTATGGAATACACTGGTGCTGGCCTTACGCGAGATTCGTCGTAATGTTATGCGCTCTTTCCTCACCATGTTGGGTATCGTCATTGGTGTTGCAGCGGTGATTATTATGGTCACCATTGGTGCGGGGGCTACTGTGCAAGTCACCCATCAGATCGCTAGTCTGGGCAGTAATTTGTTAATGGTAACTCCCGGCCAACGCATGGGCATGGGTCAACGTTCCGCTGCGGCAGCTTTCGACGCCAATGATGCTAAGGCCATTATTAGAGATATAAGTTCAATCGCCGCTGTGGCACCGTCCTCATCCCAAGGAGTGACGGCGGTATTCGGTAATGAAAATTGGTCGACCTCCGTTTCCGGATCTGACAACCAATATTTTAAGGCAGGTAATTGGACCATTGCGGTGGGGCGTAAATTTACCGATAACGAGCTGCGCGGAGGCAAGGCTGTCTGTATTCTCGGTCAAACAGTGCGCCAAAAACTGTTTGGCGGTCAAGACCCATTGGGCAGCAAAATTCGATTAAAAAAACTATCATGCCAAGTAATTGGTGTGTTGGAGGCTAAGGGCCAGTCCACCATGGGCTCAGATCAGGATGATCGCATTATTATCCCATTACGCACCTTTCAGCGGCGTATTGCGGGAAATCAAAATGTAAGCCTTATTCAGGTCTCGGTACAAAATGGTGCTTCCACAGAGAAGGTCGAGCGAGATATCACATGGCTGTTGCGCGAGCGCCGTCATATATCAACCAGTGAGGACGATGATTTCTCGGTGATGGACATGAAAGAGATCGCCAAGATGTTAACGGGTACCACCAAAATACTGACTATGTTACTGGGTGCGGTGGCCGCTGTTAGTCTGCTAGTGGGCGGTATAGGTATCATGAATATCATGTTGGTCTCGGTGACCGAACGCACCCGCGAAATCGGTATCCGGTTGGCCATTGGTGCGTTGGAGCGAGAGGTATTACTTCAGTTTTTAGTTGAAGCGGTGGTGATCTCTTCACTTGGCGGTATCATTGGTATCGTACTGGCACTTGTGGGTTCAGTGGTGCTTGCCAATTTGATCCACGTGCCTTTTGTTTTCAATCCGGGCATTGTGGCCACCGCATTTTTATTTTCTGCAGCAGTCGGAGTTATCTTTGGCTACTTCCCGGCGCGACGAGCGGCACAGCTAGATCCCATTGAGGCGCTAAGGCATGAGTAGACGTTAAAACAGAGCGGAGCGAACAGTAGGCTGTATTTTGTCCTTTTTGAATGACTTGTTATATTTTTTATACCTTAATGTATTATATAGGTACTTATGGGGTTTCATATAATGGAAAATTTAGTTGATTCATCTTTGTTTTTTTTGAGAATTCAGTAAAATAGTTAGTCTTTAACAGTTCTGTAAAGGTGAGTGATGAAACGCGTTGTTTTATATATTTCAGATAAATGCCCCCATTGCCGTGAAGTCCAAAAATATTTGGATGATAATGGCATTAAATACAGATTAACAAATGCGAAAATGCAGCGCGGTAGAAAAGAGCTTGACGCTATAGGGGCTAGCTCTGTACCAGCCCTTAAAATTGGTAATGAAGTAATGATTGGCTGGGATCTAAAACATTTCAAAAAACTCTATGCCGCAGATTAAGAAGCAGAATTTTCTAATTAGATAATTGAGTAACCAATGGGGCACAGAGTTATTAATCAGCACAAGTACTGTCGCTCAGTTCTTACTCGGTAGTTCATCTGTTTACTGCGTCAGCTTTTGATGCCGATGATGTAAGGGCATTATTCGAGATATCCGTTCAATGGCGGCTTTAGTAACGTCCTCAGCCCAAGGAGTGACGGCATCTTTGGTCATGAAAATCATAGTCATGATAGATACGCACAACGCTTTGTGTTTCTTGTGTTGGTGATAACCTCAGGATTAAACATCATCGACTCTAAAGTCAGATGAAGGATCAGCAATCATATCAGCCGTATTGCTATAAACGGTTGCTTCACGATCACCCTGACACTGTCATCAACATCGCCACAAACAGACAACAACACAACGAGTATAATTATTTGATCTTGCTTACCCACTCAATAAATTGTGGGTAAGCAAGGCTATATTCTCTGACTTTGGACTAGCGTTGTTATAGATCACGGGAAATCCTGTCCTGATTACCAGTGTGATTCGCAAGCTGCATTGCAGGATATGTAGAACGAGCCATACATCCCTTTATATTCGCTACTTTTGTGTGTTTTATGCTTGGCACGTGCTTTGCTACGCCTGAATAAATAATTTTTGAATACAACAGTGGCTATCAGGGCCTAGGGCAAGTTACATGAAAAACCTCACACCAGATTTGAACAGTACATCATCGCTTCCCATTTCCATGCATCACGAGTCGGCCTACTCAACGGTTCGGCTATTATTGACGAACTCTGGACGGGGCTTACAAGTTGACGCCGATCTGTTGCAAAAAGCCCTGGAAACGATGGGCTGTCAGGTCGAGCGTAAGATTTTACCTGCTTGGTCGATTCGCAGCACAAGGAACAGTCACCGTTACGCGAAGGTAAAGCAGTTACTGCCGCGAACACTATCCGATCTACTCAATCAGTGGCAGGTTTGGTTTCACGGCTTGAGAAAACCTAAGGTTGCGCTACAGATTCATCTTGAAAGTGTCGCGGTAGATTATATGGCGGCTGCAACTGTGAATTGGTTGATCCCTAATCAGGAGTGGATCCGTCCACAGCATCTCTGCTTTTTCAAATACCTTGATCGCGTGTTGGTGAAGACGGAAGAGGCCAAGACAACACTTACTAAGCATCATGCGGATGTACGTATGCTGGGCTTCTCTAACCCGATTGCTGAGGTTGTTCCTGAGATCATTAACGATCTAAACCGGTTCCACTGTTTCCTGCATGTCGCTGGAAGAAATCGTAAGAAGGGTACTAAGGCGATTGTTGAAGCTTGGCGTCGTCACCCTGAATGGCCCCAGCTTGAGGTGGTGATTGATAACACCTGCGATATTATGCCAGTACCGGCCAATGTGAATGTATGGAAACACCCAAACGAGGAGAAACTGACTCTATTGCGTCGTGATAACGGTATCGTATTGGCACCCTCAGAAGTTGAGGGCTATGGCCATATTTTGGTTGAAGGTATGGCGTTTCAAGAGGTGGTGATCACCACAGATGCGTCACCAATGAATGAGCTGATTCAGCCGGATCGTGGCTACCTGTTGCCTTGGCACAAGAGCGAACCTTGTCACCTTGGCGTTCGCTACTTCGTAGATGCGGATGCTATTGAAATAGCCGTGACAGAAGTTCTTAACACGCACCCGTCGGTGTTATTTAAAAAATCACTAGCGGCTCGATCATGGGTTATTCAAAACCATGAGACGTTTATAAGTGAGCTGCAACATCAGCTTAAATAGCGGGTAATGTGAACAGTTCAACGCGGCATAGAGAATGTTGAACAAGCTTGTGGCGAGCGTGTATTAGAAAAAGTGAGTACAGTAAAAACGTGGGAGTAAGCATTGGGTCATTTAGCTAGTATCAACCATTATTGATTTAATAACGGGTTTTCAGCTGATCATTATTTATTTAATGGTAATGTTATCAATGAATCTAGCTGTTGTTTCATCAATGTAACGATAAGTGGTTGTGCTTTAATATTAGGGTGGATACCGTCTGATTGCATCAACTCGGGCCTTATTGCAATAGATTCCATAAAAAAAGATAATAGGTTAATATCGCTTATGTTAGCTACTTTAGTAAAGGTCTGATTAAAAAGCTGATTATAACGCGCACCATAGTTAGGGGGAATTTTTATCTCCATTAATAATACCTTGATACTTTTTTGTTGAGCTAATTGAATTATTTGTAACAAGTTGTTTTTAATAACTGAAGGTGGAAAACCTCTTAAACCATCATTTCCGCCTAATTCTACTAATAAATAATCAATGTTTTGTTTAGCTAAGATTCTCGGTAGGCGAGTTAAACCACCGGCTGTAGTCTCGCCGCTGATACTAGCATTAATTAAGGTATAAGGTGCTTTTTGTTGTTGTAACGCTTGATTTAGTTGGTATACCCAACCTTGGTTTTCTTTCATACCAAAGCTTGCACTTAGGCTATCACCTAGTATTAAAATAGAGAGAGGCTCACTGAACTGATTTTCACTTGCTTGGCTTGAATTAGTAAAAAACATCCCAAAACTAGTTATAATCAATACTAATATCGATAAACGAAAGAACGAATTTTTTATCATGAATTTAAATTCCAAAATTATTCTTAAAACACAATCACTTGCAAAACACGTTATGCTTGAAGATAAGCAGCTAACTTTATTGAATGACATAAATTTAGCGGTGTCTACAGGAGAAACTATTGCAATAGTTGGCTCCTCGGGCTCAGGTAAAACGACCTTGTTATCTATCTTAGCAGGTTTAGATTTACCCTCATATGGTGAAGTTTATCTGAAAAATAAACCATTGCATCAATTAAATGAAGAACAGCGTAGTCAAGTGAGGGCAGATCATGTCGGTTTTATTTTTCAGCAATTTCTTTTAATCAGTAGTTTAACGGCCCTAGAAAATGTGATGTTACCGGCAGAGCTTGCCAATGATGATAACGCTAAACAAAAGGCATTAGACTTATTAGCGCAAGTAGGGTTGAGTGAACGGGCTAATCATTTTCCAGCACAACTCTCTGGAGGAGAACAACAACGAGTTGCTATTGCTCGAGCCTTTATTACTAAACCTGATATTTTATTTGCTGATGAGCCTACTGGAAATTTAGATAAGTACACCTCTACACATATTGCTGATTTATTATTTGATCTAAATAAGCAATTTGGCACAACCTTAGTGTTAGTTACCCATGATTTAATATTAGCTCAGCGTTGTCAACGCCGTGTTGAAATGCAAGGTGGGCGATTAATTAATAAGCAACACTTAGATCATACGAAGTCAGAACAATTAAATACCGATACCAAAATAATTCAAGCAGAGAATGTATGAGTTTTTTTATGGCTAATTGGGTAAAACAGTCAATACGTTTATTAAAGCATGAACTAAAACGTGGCGAACTAACTATCATAGTGTTAGCCATCGCACTGGGTGTTGCCAGTGTTTTTTCTTTAGCGGGATTTTCAGGAAAAATTAAGCAAGCATTACTCAATGAAAGTACTAGTTTTATTGCAGCTGATCGTGTTTTACAGACAAGTAGAAAGATAGTTTTACAAGACAATATCACACAACCAACAGCTCTATCGCGTGATGCCATAACTCAAAAAAGTCAACAGCTTAAAATTAATCAAGCCGAACAAGTACTGATGTCATCTATGGTATTTGCAGGTGATGTTATGGCGTTAGTTGAAATTAAAGCCGTCTCAAGTTCTTACCCGTTAAGGGGAGAGTTACTGGTAAATTATTCAAGTAATGAAAATGCGTTAACCGTGGTGAATGCGCCTGATTTAGGCACCGTTTTTATTGAAGAAAAATTATTATCATTACTTGAGGTATCCATTGGGGATGTTATTGATATTGGTGAAAGTAGCTTTGTTATTAAAGCCGTTGCCAAGCAAATTCCTGATGCGTCTTTTAGTGTTTTTACCTCGGGTGTTAAGGTGATTATTAATATTGCCGATCTCGATAAAACCCAGCTAGTTCAACCGGGCAGTAGAGTTACGTACAAATACTTATTTTCTGGCGATGTTGATGCAATTAATGCATTAACTGTGTGGCTTAAACCAAAACTTAATGATAGCCAGCGTTGGTATGATATTCAATCTAAACAATCACCCTTGGCTAATGCACTAAATAAAGCTGAAAAATATTTATCGCTTGCTAGTTTGTTAGGGATAATTTTGGCCGCTGTTGCCGTCTCAGTGGCTAGCAGACGTTATGCTCAGCGTCATCAGAGCTGTGTTGGGGTATATAAAGCGATGGGAGCATCGTTAAGCCATATTAGAAAGTTGTATTATTTACATTGGTCATTGTTAAGTGTTTTTAGCATAATGCTTGGCTTACTTGTTGGTTATGTCCTTGCACAATTGGGATTTTATGCGATACAAGATTATTTACCGGTGCAATTAACTATAGACTCTGTTACTGACACTCATTTCTCAGGGTTAATTACTTTAGGTTTTTACCCTTTGATTATTGCCGTTTTTACTGGCTTACTTTGTGCACTAGCATTTGCCGTAACGCCGTTAAAAGAATTGATAGCCACCTCACCGTTAGTGGTTGTTAGAGGAGAAAACCTAACACCAAGTCATCAAAATTCCACAGCCCGTTTTGGTCAGTTTTCAATCCCATTATCAGCACTTCTCTTATTGTTATTGGTGTTCAGTAGCGACATGATATTAAGTATTAGCTTATTAATTGGCGGTATTATCGTGTCGGCTTTATTATTGACTTTTGGCCGTTTATTGATGAAGCTTACGCGTAATATTGGTACTAAAGCGGGCGCATCTTGGCATTTAGCATTGGCAAATTTACAACGTAGGGCGCAAGCTAATAGTGTACAGTTAGTGAGTTTTACTATCGCGATAAAGTTACTATTAATGATAATCGTTATCAGAAGTGCCTTGTTGAGTGAATGGCAAGCGCAATTACCTGAGCAAACGCCAAACTTATTTTTAGTCAACATTGCCCCAAATCAAGTTGATAATGTTGAGCGATTTATTGAGCAGCAAAATATTACCGCTAGTGATACTTATGCCGTTATTCGCGGTAGGTTAACCGCCATTAACAGTGATAAAATCGCTAAAAAAGTATCTAAAGAAGAAACTGATGGTAGTGATAATGGCCGTAAAGGCGTAGGCCGAGAGTTAAACTTAACTTGGCGAGAACATTTACCGACAGAAAATAGTGTTATACAGGGTAAGTGGTGGAAAAATGATTTAACGGACACTAATAAACCACAAGTATCGATTGAACAAACATTAGCTAAACGTTTGAATATCAATTTAGGAGACAACTTAACCTTTCAGCTGGGCAGTGAAGTTATCACGGTTCCTGTGACCAGTATTCGCGGAGTTAATTGGCAATCAATGCAACCTAACTTTTATATGATTTTTAATCCACAAGTGCTGGCTGATTATCCTGCGAGTTATATTTCATCTTTATACGTGCCTGTAGATAGTAAAGTGCAGTTACAAAAATTTCTAAATACTTATCCAACTATTAGTGTCATTGATGTGGATGCAATGATCCTACAACTGCGTAAGGTTATTGAACAAGTTTCTAAAGCGGTAGAGTTTATTTTAGTACTCGTCGTTTTTGCCGGTTGCTTAGTACTGGTAGCACAAGTACAGGCGAGTATGGAAGAGCGCGAGAGAGAAATAGCTATATTAAGAACTATTGGTGCTAAAGGCGCTTTACTACGTAATAGTATTTTACTTGAGTTCGTTGCCTTAGGCGCCATTGCCGGATTAATGGCCAGTGTTGCAATGGAGTTGACTGTTTACTTGCTACAAAGTCATTTATTTAAGATGCAAACTAGTTTGCATTTTGAGTATTGGTTATTGGGTATTGTTGCGGGTGCTAGTTTTGTTGGTATAGTGGGTCTGCTTAGTTGCTGGCGTCTGCTCACCATGTCGAGTGTTACTTTAATTCGTCGAACGATGTAACAAACTATGTAATTTATGTAGTGTAAAACGGTTATGCCTGTTGTATTTTAAGCGGAGATCTTGGAAAATTAACTATTACTTAATTATCATCTAATTACGGACCCTTAATTTATGGGCGTTACTGCTAACACAACAAGTATTGTCAAAGTTTTTGTGACTATCGCGGCAATTTTTATTATTTTGGCAGGTATTAAAACTGCCGCAAATTTACTTGTACCATTTTTGTTGTCCTTATTTATCGCTATTATGTGTAATCCACTTGTGGCTAAAGCGAGTGAGTTTAAAATCCCTAAGGCTATATCGGTTATTTTAGTTATTGGTATTTTTGTCACAATAGCGTTATCTTTAGCTGGATTAGTGGGTAATTCGTTAAATGAATTGTCCCAATTAATTCCGCAATATCGACTACAATTACAAGAACAGATTACTTGGATAACAGCTTTATTATCCCGTTATAATATTCAAATTTCTTCCACTATTTTATTAGAATATTTTGATCCTGCTGTAGCTATGGGTATGGCAGCGAATATGCTTAGTGGATTTGGTTCTGTTATGGCTAATTTATTCTTGATCATTTTGACCATAGTTTTTATGCTATTTGAAGCGTCATCTTTTCCTTTGAAAATTCACTTTGCGCTAGATGATCCTGAAATGCGTTTGAAACAAATTGAGCGCTTCTTAGCGTCTGTTAATCACTATATTGCGATCAAAACAATGGTCAGTGTTGCTACCGGTATTGTGGTATCAGTCATGTTATGGGCTTTTGGTTTAGATTTCTTTCTTCTGTGGGGCGTTTTTGCTTTTTTGCTCAATTATATTCCTAACATCGGTTCTATTATTGCGGCTCTTCCCGCAGTAACATTAGCCACGTTACAATTAGGTCTAGGTGAAGCCGGCTTTATTGGTTTAGGTTATGTTGCTATCAATATGATAATGGGTAATATGATTGAACCTAGATATCTAGGTAAAGGCTTAGGACTATCAACGTTGGTGGTATTTTTATCCTTGATATTTTGGGGTTGGTTATTGGGTACCGTTGGTATGCTGTTAAGTGTTCCTTTAACAATGATTTTAAAAATTGGTTTTGAAAATTCACCGGAAGGACGTTGGTTAGCTGTATTATTAAGTGATGAAGAAAGTGTCCTACAAGAAGCGGAAAAAGCCCAGTCAGTTTAAGTTTACTGCACTTGGCTCAGTTCTTTTATGCGAAATTTATTCAAGAAGATATAACACTCTTATATAGGTATCATCACGTGTTTTTCAGGAGATAAAACAATATATTGCCAACGAAAATAATTTTATTAAAAATAATAAAATTATTTTGTGAACGTTTATATATTTTAATACGTAATAGTGCCCAGTAATGGGCATTTTTGATCAATATTAAAAGTATGATTATTAACCCAAGTTTTCAGATTCTTATGGATAACATTTTTGACGTCACTAAACCAAAGAAGACTTCTTAGATTTTTTGTTCTATCTTTTCACCTTTATCTTATGTTTTATTGCCTAAGGCGGCGCAGAAAGTAGCCATGTGTCAACAATGAACAGCATAATTTAAGCCTTAAATAAAAAGGCTTAAATTAAATAAACTAAGCAGGTAGTACTTTTTTGTAAGGTTTAACTGATACTTTTTTATAAACACCCGCGGCAATATAAGGATCAACATCAGCCCATGCCTGTGCTTGAGTTAAGCTGTCAAATTCAGCAATAATTAATGAACCCGTAAAGCCTGCTGCTCCTGGGTCGTTACTGTCTATGGCAGGACAAGGGCCTGCAACTAATAAACGGCCTTGATCTTGTAAGTTTGTTAAACGAGCTAAATGTTGCTCGCGTACGGCTAATCGTTTTTCTAAGCTGTTATCAACATCTTCACTATAAATTAGGTAGAACATATATTTTCCTATTTAATTATTATTTGAGGGGGTATGTTTATCTTCAGGTGATTCACTCATCACACTTGAGGTGATTTCAATTCTGCCTTCAAGTACCTCTGCGACTTTGTCAGTTTCTTGAGGAAGATACTTGTATAAGGATAAAATAGAACCAATAGCAAAAACTAGTGTTAAGCCAGTTAAGCCAAATACTTTAAAGTTAACCCAAGTTTCTAAATCATAACTAAAGGCAACATATAAATTTAGTACCCCTAAAAGTGCAAATAGCGCTGCCCAAGCAAGGTTTAACTTAACCCAAATAGGCTCAGGTAAGGTTAGTGATTCAGATAAAAATTGCTTAATTAAATTTTTCTTGAAACCGTAATAACTCACTATGAGTGCTAGTGCAAAGATCTCATTAATAATCGTTACTTTCCATTTGAGAAAAAGATCATTATGTAAAAATATTGTAAGGCCGCCAAATACGGCAATTAAGCCGAAAAATATCCAGTTACGGGTAGGTATTTTTTCTTTTTTGATAACATAATATAAAATTTGTAAAGTAGAAGTCGCTATTAAAGAGCCTGTAGCCCAATATATATCAGCAAATTTATTTACTACAAAGAAAATAATTAATGGGATGTATTCAAAAATAGCGTGCATATTTAACCTTAATTGCTAGAGCTGGAAATAGTTCATATTGGGTACATTTCAATTTTAACCAAACTTACAGTACTTTAATAGTAAAAAGCGGAGTAATAATTTTTAACATTAAAGTCGCTTAATTTTTGTACTGAAGCCGATATATTCAAGTGGAACGGGTATATATTACTCCCCGTCAACAAAAATATGATATGGCATAGAATAATAAGAGAATCTAGTGCTTGGGTTCGCTATAAAAATAAATACAAGGAGGCAACGAGCAGCGATCATTGGCGCAGCTGTAAAATACGCTATGTATTCTCAAATCAGCCGAATTAGAGCAAGATAATCCAGTCAAAAAAACTGTTAGCGTTTAATAGAATCTTTTAGAGTCAGTGGGCTTATATCTAGAAACAAACTATCGATTTACCTTGTGACAACTTGTACAACCGCCAGAGACTTTACCTGCATAGTAATAATTTGGCTCTTTAAGAGAAGCGGCAGTTCTCGCTTGGTCAATTTTAGCCACAAAATCTTGCATGTGATCTTGTATGAACGCGTGATTCCCTCCTGTTTCTCCTTCCTTTAATGTAGCAGCAGTCCTTCCCATGTTTTTCAATGCATGGAGTACTTGCTGACGTTGGCCTTCTAAACCCTCTTGAGTTGACTCATATATGTTAGTGAGAGCGTCATCGAGCAAGAGCATTTGCTGCGCTAATTTAGCCATATCAGAACGAAGCTCATCGGGATGAGTGTATTTAAAGCCTGGAGGGTAAGTAAACTTGCGCATAGATTCTGCAAATTTATTGCTACAACCCACTATGGCTGAACTCCCCATTATCACAATAACAATGCCTACATACCTCAAAATTCTTTTTTTATTCATATTTGTAAACTCCATTAGTTTTAATTTATTTGTTAACTGTACATGGTGGGTTAATTCAACCTGATTGACTCAGCCTAGCTTTCAAAAGGTTATTTTTCTATTCAAATTTTTTGTCTTTCATTAAATAGACGCTACGCTTGTGATCTTGCCGTAATCTTTAAATTTCATTGATGACCACGAACGATATTAATAGGGTAATAGCTTTACATCGGTGGTTGTTACCGACTGCAAGGGACCACCCGCTATGACTTATATTACTCCTTACGCAGCAACTCATATCATTGTTGAGTCGTTAGAAAACGCAACGGCTAGCTTTACGGCCGTTAACAAAATATTCAGATTATCTTCAATAACCAACACTTTTTAATGTTTAATTATTGCCAGCTTATCTGGTATTCTATATATCCATAAGACGATCAACATTTATTGATAGTCGTTTTTGTTTTTGCATTTGCATGTCGGCTAAATTATTGAAAATATCTTTGACACTATTCTCATTAATTTGATTTTCTACTAAATTGTACACTTGTATCAACTCGTCGCTCATTTTCATAGATATTCCCAAAATATCCTCCATCGATTTTTTAGACTGAAAAGCTTCGACCACAGGCAGTTTTAATATAGCTTCATCATTGGCATATTGAAGCCAAGTATCTAAAACACCAGTTGGCGTATTTTTTTCATAATCGTCTAATGATTCAGCTAAGCTTTTTTCTTGGCTGATCATATAGTCCAACAATAGTTTTGTCCTTGGAATATTCTCCTGTTTTGCTAAACTTTCAAAAAATTCACATAATTGTAGATGGAAGTCTTTCGCATGTTTAAGTGCATCTCTGGCGCTTTCAAATCGCATAATGTTCTCTTTGTTGTTAATGATGACTATCATTTTTATCATAGATGACAATTAGCTTATTATCCTCATGTGGGTTAATAAACTTTGATTCTAATCAAAGAACATGACAGTTTTGCTTAATTTAGATACATAAAAGGACAACAAGCCAAGAAATATTTAGCGTATACGCCTAATCCTGTTATGTCATTCTTTCCAAAGAGCGTCTAAACATCGCAAGGATTGCGATAAAGAATGCCGCCCCAAGCGCTATAATAATGGTAAGTTGAGGCCATACTAAATCTAATTCGGCATCACGAAAAACTACGGCTTGAGAGAATTCCATATAGTGTCTAGAAGGTAATAACCAAGTGAATGGTTGAATGATATCAGGTTGGTCGGCTTCTATTCTTCCGTTTCCAACGGCAATATCAATAGCTAATGCTGTTTGTTGCTGTTGCCACCATTGCCAAACAAAAGTTACACTTACAGCAATGATAATACCGAATACCAAAAAACTAATCGTCGATTTTTTCATAATCTGTTTCCATAAAAGTAGGTGTTAGTGCTTGTTATTTTGAGTAACCAGCAAATATTGTGGTGAATTTTTGATCTGAAGAGCTGCACTTATTACGTACAGCTTTAAATCTCACTATCTGATAAATTTTATCTTGGTATTCGATTCAAAAATCTTGGGAATGCCCAGCAGTTAAATTTGGTGTCACCTTAATCTACTGCAGTTATAGTTACTAGCATGTACAGTTTAGTGACTCGCTAGTAGCTTTTGTGTCGCTTCGGCGATAACGATTTCTTCGTTTGTAGGTATTACGAGCACCTTAATATTTGAATTTACTTGGGTAATAACGGTATTGTGCTTTCGATTTTTTTTTAAATCGAGAGTGACACCAAGCCAAGTTAATTGGGCACAGATTTGTTCTCGTATTTGTGCTGAGTTTTCACCAATGCCTGCGGTAAACACAATTGCATCAAGGCCATTCAAGGAGCTAACCAAAGACGCAAGTTCGCGAGCGGTTCGATAACAAAACAAATCAATGGCTTGTTGTGCGTGTGGATCGTCACTTTGTTGTAATACTTGCATGTTATTGCTAATCCCTGAAACTCCAAGGAGACCCGACTTGTGGTAGAGTATGTGTTCTACTTCTTCTATGCTCATTTTATAACAACGTAACAGGTGAATAACAACGCCTGCATCAAGGCTTCCACAACGCTGTCCCATCATTAGCCCATCAAGTGCTGTAAACCCCATGGTTGTTGCGACGCTTTGCCTGTGGTTTAAAGCACACATACTTGCGCCGTTGCCCAGGTGCGCAACAATAATCCGGCCTTCAGAAAGAGTGCCAAGATATTCAGGTAAACAGCTAGCAATATACTGATATGATAGGCCATGAAACCCATAACGAATGATGCCTTTATCACTATATTCACGCGGTAAGGCAAAAAGTTGTGCTAGGGGTGATTGTGTGTGATGAAAGCTAGTGTCAAAACAAGCTACTTGGGGCAACTCAGGAGCCCAATTAAAGATGGCTTCAATAGCGGCAAGGTTATGTGGTTGATGCAATGGAGCTAGAGGGATCAGTTCTTTAAGTTGCGTAACAACACTAATGGTAAGTTTTGTTGCCGTCAAAAAATCACGGCCGCCATGCACAACTCGATGACCAACGCCCTTAATGGTGTAGCCGTGATCATGGTAACTAATCCAGTCAAGTAGCCACTGTATCAAGTCCTCATGCGTCGTTTGGTCATTAAAAACATCAAGGTCGTTTCTTGTTAAATCTATGTCATTAGAATCTAGGGCATAAAGCTTAGGGCATTGACCAATATCGACAATTTTTCCACCTAGCAAGGGGTTTTCTTTAGCATTTGATGTTTTATTTATTGCCAAGTTATAAAGTGCAAACTTAATACTCGAGGATCCCGCATTAATTACAAGTACAGCATCGATCATAAAATAACCTTCTTACGATAATCAACATAACGCTGCGCCAATACACAAGAGGCAAGGCGCGATAAAGTTCCATCTGCACGGCTGGTTAATATAATAGGTACTGACGCACCAAGTACAATACCAGCAGATTCGGCACCGGCTAAATAAATAAGCTGTTTAGCCATCATATTACCGGCCTCAAGGTTAGGTGCAATTAATATGTCGGCATCTCCAGCTACTTTTGATACAAGGCTTTTAGCGGCAGCAGCAGCTTTTGATATAGCGTTGTCAAATGCCAATGGACCGTCGAGTAAGCCGCCAGTTATTTGCCCACGATCTGCCATTTTGCATAAACTAGAGGCATCTATAGTCGACAACATTTTTGAATTGACCGTTTCGACCGAGGATAAAATAGCTACTTTAGGTGTGGTAATGGCTAAAGAATGCAATAAATCGATAGCGTTTTGTACGATGTCACGTTTGATGTTTAGGTCTGGGGCAATGTTGATAGCGGCATCGGTAATGAATAATGGTTTATGGTAAGTGGGTACATCTAGCGCAAATATATGGCTCATTCTACGCTCAGTGCGCAAGCCTTTGGTCTTATGCAATACAGATTCCATTAACTCGTCGGTATGTAATTTACCTTTCATTATTGCATCAACGTTATTTTTCCGCACTTCTTCTACGGCAATATCTGCGGCAGCATGACTGTGTGGAGCATCAATCAATCTTATGTCTGTCAAGCTACATCCTACTTGGCTTGCAACAGCTGTGATTTTATCTTTGGGACCTATTAGAATAGGCTCAATGACACCTTGGCGTTTTGCCTCAATTGCACCGCGTAATGATATTTCATCGCAAGGGTGAACTACCGCAACCCTTATAGGTGAAATGTCTTTTGTTGATTCAAGTAATTTCTCATAATGCGCGCCGTGTTCATGCAAATGTACTTCGGGTAATATAACTCTGGGTCGGCGAACTTTCTCGTTAGGCGCAATTACCCTAGCTTCTCCTGTTATAATACATTCTCCATCTTGATTTAGGCATTCACATTCAAGCAATACCTGTTTTTTGTCGGTAATTTTTTCTTTTACTGTCACGCGTACCAATACCTTGTCACCGAGGCCTAGAGGACGACGAAAACTTAAGGATTGATTTAAATAAATTGTACCTGGGCCAGGCAGTTGTGTACCTAATACGGCTGAAATGAGTGCACCACCCCACATACCATGGGCAATCACCTTATGAAAAATATCATCTTTCGCATATTCTAGATCAACATGGGCAGGGTTGACGTCGCCTGACATTACTGCAAACAGTTCAATATCTTGCGGTTTAAGTACGCGATTTAATTCAGCTGTATCGCCTATTTCTATTTCATCAAAGGTTTTGTTTTCAATGTATTCCATGCTGTTTCCTATTTTATAGTAAATGGTATTACTTCAAGAGGTATTAAGCCAATACGTGATAGCCAGCATCAACAAAGGTAATGTTGCCAGTGACGCTTTTAGCTAAGTCGCTAACAAGGCCAGTGGCTATATTGCCCACATCATCAATAGTGATTAGCTGACGTTTAGGTGCTCGCTCCCTTGCATCATTAATTAACTTATCAAAAGAGGCTATACCAGACGCAGCTCGAGTTTTTAATGGACCCGGAGAAAGTGCATTCACGCGTATGCCGGCAGGGCCAAGTTCAGCAGCTAAATATCGTACTGACGATTCTAGTGCCGCTTTTACTGGCCCCATAATGTTGTAATTTTCAACGACTTTTTCTGCTCCATAGTAACTAACAGTGAGTAAACATCCTCCATTTTTCATTAAATGCTCTGCTTTATGTGCTATTCGAATAAATGAATAACAAGAAATGTCCATCGCTTGTGAAAAGCCTCCCCGAGAGCAATCGGTGACCCGACCATGTAAGTCGTCTTGTGGGCAATAAGCGATTGAATGTAATATAAAGTCTAAACCTCCCCAAATCGTTTCAATTTGCGTAAATACAGCATCTAGTTGTGCATCGTTTTGCACATCAAGTGCTAGTAACATCTCAGCATTAACATCAGTTGCCACGGGTTTTACATAGGGCTTACTCTTTTCATTAATGTAGGTCACAGCAAGTTTTGCACCGGCCTGCGAAAATGCCTTAGCGCAACCTGCTGCAATAGAGTGTTCGTTTGCAATTCCTACCACTAAACCCCGTTTTCCTTCGAGTATATTCATCTCGAACTTCCTTTCGTTATTAGTCTTGTAATATATAGGTGCCAGGAGCATCACATAGCACGTTGAGTTTTTTCTTAGGCGCGCCCATGGTAGGTGGTGCAGTCAATTCACTGGAATGGCTATGCAACCATTTTGCTAATTCTGGCCACCATGAACCCTCATGATGTGCTTGCTTAGCTTCCCAACTTTTTGGGTCAGTATATTTAGCTTCTTTTTTAGTGGTCGCTATTTGATAACTTCTACGCGGATGCCCAATTTCACTCACTATTCCTGCATTATGTCCACCGCTAGTTAATAAAAAAGTAACGTCGGTATCACTTAATAAATGAAATTTATACACTGAATGCCAAGGAGCAACATGGTCTTTTTGAGTGCCTACAACAAATGCTGGAGCGCGTATATCTGAAATAGAAATGGGTTTTTCGTTCACAAGGTAGCGACCTTCAGTAAGGTCATTATCTAAAAAAAGCTTACGTAGGTACTGCGAATGCATTTTATATGGCATGCGGGTGGTATCGAAATTCCATGCCATTAAGTCGTTAACGGGCGTGCGTTCACCCATTAAATAATCATGTACCATACGAGACCAAATTAAGTCATTTGAGTTCAGTAATTGGAAGGCCCCCGACATTTGCTTGGCATCTAAATATCCTTGCTCCCACATCATGTCTTCTAGAAAGCTAACCTGACTTTCATTGATAAACAACATTAATTCGCCGGCTTCTGAAAAATCTACCTGAGTGGCTAACAATGAAACTGATTGGATCCTGTCGTCACCGTCTCTAGACATCGCCGCTGCGGCTATAGAGAGTAATGTGCCGCCTAAACAATACCCAATACTATGAACTTTGGCTTTACCCGTTATTTTGTTAATGGTGTTGATAGCATCCATTACGCCGAGTTGGCGATAATCTGACATACCCAAATCGCAGTCGTCTTCATCTGGGTTTTTCCACGATACCATAAATACGGTAAACCCTTGCTCAGTTAAGTACTTTACTAGCGAATTTTGAGCCGACAAATCTAAAATGTAGTATTTCATGATCCATGCAGGAACAATCAGAATAGGCTCTGGACGAATTTCCTCTGTCAATGGTGCATATTGAATTAGTTCGATTAAACGGTTGCGGTAAACTATCTTGCCGGGTGTGATCGCAAGGTTTTTACCAACAGTATATTCTTCAGTACCTGCTGGTTTTTTATTGCCAATAGTGCGTTGCATGTCATCTATAAGGTTTTGCATGCCCCGCACTAAATTCTGGGCACCTTCATTTTTAGTTTGATCAATTAATTGCGGGTTGGTAAGCAAGTAATTTGATGGTGAAAATACATCCAGTAGTTGCCTAGTTGCAAACTCCATCACATTTTCATGTTGTTGAGTGACACCGTCCACGCCCGTTGTTGCATTTGACCACCATTGCTGAGTTAGTAAAAATGATTGATGTAAAAGGTTAAATGGCCACTTTTTCCAAGCAGGGTCGATAAAGCGTTTATCGAATGGTAAAGGTTCTATACAAGCGTCACTTAGACCTTTCTTTGCAGTGCAGTCACTAAGATAGCTTGCTAGTCGAGCAGACTTCCTAGCAGATTTTTCTAAAAGATGAGCTTGTTTACCCGGAGATGACGCTAGATGAACTGCCCAATCAGTATAGGCGGCCATCAGTGCGCTTGGCGATAAACCTAATGTCAATTTTGACATCGCGGCATGTAGCGTTTTATCCATAGTTTCGTACGACGAATATTCTTTTTTCATTTTACCTTCCTAAATTTAATAGTCACTTTTATTTAAAGCTACTTTTTTGGTCAAATGGGATTATGTGAATGGGGTTTTCGAGCATACGTGAAGCACTTAAAACTGTACGTAACTTCATTAATAATCTTGCCTATGTAGTTAGTTCAGGTAATGTAATAGACTTGGATTAATGTAACACCTGCACAATATAACTTTGTTATTTTGGGTTGTCTTTGACTTCAATCAGTTTTTATAGGTTTTTAAAAACCTATTTATCACGACACCTGAGTGAAATGTATAGGTCGTTTTTTCTGAAAATCTATTACAGCCAGTTACTTTGTGAGTAACCTTATTAACCGTACTTGATATAATTGTATGCCAATATGCAACTTGGATGAATGGGAGGGTCAACGTGTATTTTCTTTTTACCTCACTGTTTAGTCGAGGCAGCCTGTTATTAAATATTCATTTAATAACAGGCTTGTTGCTTATTGTGTTGTCTAGGCTGTTTTTGTCTCAGGCATTGATGAAAAAGATCAGAACTTGGGAATTCAATAATATAGTGAGTTATTTAAAAACCTTATTTCAAAATGCAGCTGAAATACACAAAGTGATTGAACAGGAACATGAAGCAAGTGATATGACAGTTGAAGTACATCGCTAACAAGTCATAAAAATCTGAGGGAAGGGCCTTGGTGGAACTTGTACACTTTAAATCCCAATAGTAAATATCGACACTGGCCTAATTTGTAACCTTGTTTTTTTATAAAGACTTTTAGAATAAAGAGAGACTCTAAGCTTTAAAATTTTCATCTATGTAGTTAGTAAAGTCATGATCTTTTATGTGAGATAGAATTTAGGTAATTCAGTTTGATTTTTATTAGTCAATTTCAATAACGACATTGGAAGTAGGGTAAGCACAACAGGTGAGGATTTCGTTTTCGCCAATATAAGCTAATGGGTACTGTTTATATTCAACAGTACCCTCTTTTAATAAGCATCGACAAGCGCCACAAAATCCATCTCGACAGTGAAAGTGTGACTCTATATTTTCTCTTTCTAAGGAATTAAGTATCGTTTTATCTTCTTCGAGGAAGGATATTTCTCGATCTTCGATAGTAAGACTAAAAGACATAAAAGTTATAAGTCGAAATCATCAAAATCATCAGAATCTACGGTTGAATCAACCTGACCCACTAAATAACTTGAAATTTCAGTCTCTTGAGGAGCAACTTGTACATTGTCACTTACTAAATAGGCGTTCATCCATGGTAACGGATTACTTTTAATATCAAAAGGGGCATCAAAACCGATAGCGGTTAAGCGTTGATTTGAAATATATTCAATATATTGATTTAAAATTTCAGCATTTAAACCAATCATAGAGCCATCTTTAAATAAGTATTGTGCCCATTCTTTTTCTTGTTCAACCACGTCAAGGAAAATTTGCAAACCCTCTTTACGCATAGTTGTACTGATTTCTTTCATTTCAGGGTCGTCTTTACCACTCATCCAGTTATTTAAAATATGTTGGGTACCAGTTAAATGTAACGCTTCATCACGCGCTATTAATTTAATGATCTTAGCATTACCCTCAAGTAATTCACGTTCAGCAAAAGCAAAAGAACACGCAAAGCTAACATAAAACCGAATAGCTTCAAGCGCATTTACAGAACAAACAGCAAGATATAAACGTTCTTTTAATTTGCGGGTATTTACCTCAATACTGCGACTTTCAACTTCATAGGTACCATCACCTTGTGATTGTAATAACTGTGTTGTTAAAATCACATCATCAAAATACTTAGAAATGCTAGTAGCGCGTTTTAAAATAGAGGGGTTAACAATAATATCATCAAATATTTCGCCAGGGTTGGTGAACAAGTTTCGTAAAATATGCGTGTAAGAGCGAGAGTGAATGGTTTCACTAAATGCCCAAGTTTCTACCCAAGTTTCAACTTCAGGTAAAGAGACTAAAGGTAAGAAAACAGCATTAACAGAACGGGCTGCCATTGAATCCAATAGTGTTTGATACTTTAAATTAGAAATAAAGATATGTTTTTCTGAATCAGTTAAATTTTGCCAATCTGCTCTATCTTTTGATACATCGACTTCTTCAGGACGCCAAAAGAATGATAATTGTTTTTCAATTATTTTCTCAAATGCCATGTAGCGCTGTTGATCATAACGAGACACATTGACGCTATTACCTAAAAACATTGGTTCTAATAAAGCATTATTTGGGATTTGATTAAACGTGGTGTACGTCATTTTCTTGTATTCCTTAAAGTATCACCACTATAGTTTGAGAGGGGTGATAAAGAGCCTAGACTTATCTAAACTCATTTAATTGCGTATTATTGTTATGACTATTGAGCTATATCTTACACGCGCCGCCGGCACAGTCATCGTCTTCCACTTCAACATCATCACTGGCACCATCACGAGTGTTATGATAATACATGGTTTTGATACCCAACTTATAGGCGGTTAAAATATCTTTTAGTACTTGTTTGATAGGTACTTTTCCACCAACAAATTTAGATGGATCGTAGTTAGTATTTGCTGAAATTGTTTGATCAATAAATTTTTGCATAATACCAACTAGCTCCAAATAGCCCTCGTTACTTGGAATATTCCATAGTAATTCGTAGTTTTTCTTAAGCTTTTTATACTCAGGTACTACTTGTTTTAAAACACCGTCTTTACTTGCTTTGACACTAATCAAACCGCGTGGTGGTTCTATACCGTTTGTAGCATTAGATATCTGTGATGAGGTTTCTGATGGCATTAAGGCCGAGACAGTTGAATTTCTTACACCAAACTCTTTTATGTTAGCACGCAATGATTCCCAGTCTAAATGTAAAGGTTCACCCGTAATATCATCAATCGTTTTTTTGTAGGTATCAATAGGTAATATACCTTGTGATAAACGTGTTTCATTAAACTTAGGGCAAGCACCTTGTTCTTTTGCTAGCAAATTAGTGGCTTTCAATAAATAATATTGAATAGCTTCAAAGGTTTTATGGGTTAAATTATTAGCACTACCGTTTGAGTAATAAAGACCATTCTTCGCTAAATAATAGGCGTAATTAATAACACCTATCCCTAATGTTCTTCGAGCTAAACTTGCATTCTTAGCGGCTGGAATAGGGTAATCTTGGTAATCAAGTAAGCTATCAAGGGCACGTACAGCTAAGTCAGCTAAACCTTCTAATTCATCTAGCGAGTCTATAGCGCCTAAATTGAAAGCTGATAATGTACATAGCGCAATTTCACCATTTTCATCATTGACGTCTTTCATTGGTTTGGTTGGCAAGGCAATTTCTAAGCACAAGTTACTCTGACGGATCGGTGCTTTAGTTGGGTCAAATGGGCTATGCGTATTACAGTGATCAACATTTTGTAAATAAATACGACCTGTACTTGCACGTTCTTGAGCAAATAATGTAAATAACTCTATTGCCTTAATACGTTTTTTACGAATGGATTCATCGTTTTCGTATTGAACGTAAAGTTGTTCAAACTTGTCTTGATCTTCAAAAAATGCATCATAAAGACCCGGTACATCACTGGGGCTAAATAACGTGATGTAGCCACCTTTTATCAAGCGTTGATACATCACTTTGTTAAATTGTACACCGTAGTCTAAATGACGAACGCGGTTTTCTTCAACGCCTCGGTTATTTTTTAATACAAGTAAACTTTCAACTTCTAAATGCCAAAGCGGATAGAATAACGTGGCAGCCCCACCACGAACACCACCTTGAGAACAGCTTTTAACCGCTGTTTGAAAGTGTTTGTAAAAAGGAATGCAGCCAGTATGAAAAGCTTCACCGTTTCGAATAGTACTACCTAAAGCGCGAATACGACCAGCGTTTACACCTATGCCAGCGCGTTGTGACACATATTTAACAATAGCACTTGAAGCGGCATTAATTGAGTCTAATGAATCATCACATTCAATCAATACACAGGAAGAAAATTGGCGCGTTGGTGTACGTACGCCTGCCATTATTGGCGTTGGTAGTGATAATTTAAAGGTTGAAATAGCGTTATAAAAGCCTTCAACATAACTTAAGCGAGTTTTTTTAGGGTATTTTGCAAATAAACAGGCAGCAACTAAAATATATAAAAATTGGGCACTTTCATAAATTTCACCGGTAACACGGTTTTGAACAAGGTACTTTCCTTCAAGTTGCTTTATTGCCGCATAACTAAAGTTTAGATCACGTGTATGGTCTAAAAACAATGACATATGTTCAAAATCATCTTGATCATAATCAATTAACAGGTGTTGATCATATTTACCTGCTTTAACTAATTTAACAACATGGTCATAAAGTGTAGGGGGTTCAAATTGACCATAGGCTTTCTTACGTAGGTGAAATACTGCAAGCCTAGCCGACAGATATTGATAGTCAGGTGTTTCTTCTGAAATTAAATCAGCGGCAGCCTTTATGATGGTTTCATGAATATCTTCAGTTTTAATACCATCATAAAACAAAATTTGTGATTTAAGTTCAACTTGTGAAACAGAAACGTCTTCTAGACCCGCTGCAGCCCATGTAATAACACGATGAATTTTTTCTAAATCGATAGATTCTTTTTCGCCATTACGCTTGGTAACAAAAAGATTATTTTTCATGAAAGGCCTGTGATATAAATAGTTACTAATTTTTTAGTCTGCTTTTATCAGTATACATAAGTGATATCAGTTTATAACCGACAAAGCTCTTTTTTTATTATTTTCCTAAAGAGGCTTAAAAGTCAAATGCACTACATCTAGGGGTTTTTATAAATCTAATCACAAGATATAGGCGTTTTGACTTTAATGCAAGCGATAAAATAACTTGGTTTTTGGTTGACTTTGGCGGAGATAACAATGGTTGGTAATAACTAACCTAGCAAGGTTAATTCGTTTAGCAATTTGCTAAAAGCAATGTTTTTTTCACATTTTTTTTGAGCTAAAAATTTTTTAATTTGTTTTTGTATCCTAATTATATCAAACTAAAAAATATTATATTAAACAATGCTTTATTGTTTTCTGAACTTATTGGTCATTGTTTGTGCAACCTTCTTATGAATTAATATGTGCTGGTTTTTTCTATACTTTTTGGCAACACAGAATATAGTTAACGTCTAAATTGGTCACCAACTTATGATTTTGTGTCACTGGATTATAATGAATGCCATTGGCATCAATACATTTTAATTGACTTTCTTCTGCCCAAGCGATTAATTGTGAAGGTTTAATAAATTTGTCATGATCATGGGTTCCATCAGGCACCAACTTCAATATTTTTTCTGCGGCTAAAATAGCGAGTAGGTAAGATTTAATGGTTTTATTTAGTGTTGAAAAAAACACTAAACCACCTGGTTTTACTAATTTTGCGCACGCATTTATCACTGAAGCAGGATCAGGTACATGTTCAAGCATTTCCATACAAGTCACCATGTCAAATTTTTCGTTGCACTGTTGCGCCTTTTCTTCAGCGGTAATTTTTTCGTAATTAATGATTAGGCTAGACTCTAATGCGTGAAGTTTAGCGACATTAAGTGGCTCTGTACCCATATCTATACCGGTTACCGTGGCACCTAATTTAGCTAATGATTCTGTTAGTATTCCACCACCACAACCTACGTCAATTACTGATTTAGAAAATAGTTCTTGTTTTTGTTCAGCAATGTGTTGGCAAATGAATTGAACTCTTAACGGGTTAACCTGATGTAGAGGTTTAAAATCACCTGTTAAATCCCACCACTGGCTAGCGATTTTTTCAAATTTAGCAATTTCTTCTTCATTTACATTAGGCACACTATTATTTTCAGTCATGAGGTAATCTAGTTGAAATACTTGTGAATTAGATTCTAAACGAAACTTTTAGGTAAACAAAGCATAAACGAGGTACAAACCAATGAAATAGAGCAACAAATGTTTTTTAGCTCATTTTCTAAGCACTAATAGTAGTCTTTGTTTACCGTGATAAAAACGCCTTTAAAACGGATAAATAAAGCTGTTTGGCATCAACAAAAACTATGCTAATATGCTGCGTTGATTTATGTTTGTTATGAAAAGATAATAATAAAAATCTAAGTGATTTTATAGTTACGTTTTAAGTTAAGGGATACATCTATTTATGTCAGATCTGGCCAAAGAAATAGTTCCAGTAAATATTGAAGATGAGTTGAAAACTTCCTATCTAGATTATGCCATGAGCGTTATTGTTGGGCGTGCATTGCCTGATGTACGTGATGGTTTAAAACCTGTACATCGTCGCGTATTGTTCGCTATGGAAGTATTAGGTAATGATTGGAATAAAGCTTATAAAAAATCAGCCCGTGTGGTTGGTGATGTTATCGGTAAATATCATCCTCATGGTGATACTGCAGTTTACGATACAATTGTTCGTATGGCGCAGCCTTTTTCACTCCGATACATGTTAGTAGATGGTCAAGGTAACTTTGGTTCGGTTGATGGTGATAGTGCAGCAGCAATGCGTTATACCGAAATCCGTATGTCTAAAATTGCTCATTCTATCCTAGCTGATTTAGATAAAGAAACGGTCGATTTCGTTCCTAACTATGATGGTACCGAACATATTCCTGCTGTTATGCCAACGCGTATTCCTAATTTACTCGTTAATGGAACTTCGGGTATTGCGGTAGGTATGGCAACGAATATTCCTCCGCATAACTTAACTGAAGTTATTAACGGCTGTTTAGCGCTCATTGAAAATAGCGATATTTCTTTTGAAGAATTATTAACGCATATACCGGGCCCAGACTTTCCTACTGCTGGTATCATCAGTGGTCGTGCTGGTATAGAAGAAGCTTACCGTACCGGACGCGGTAAAATAAAAATTCGCGCCCGCGCTGATATTGAAGTCAATGATAGTACAGGTAAAGAAACCATTGTTGTACACGAATTACCATACCAAGTTAACAAAGCACGCCTAATTGAAAAAATGGCTGAGCTTGTAAAAGAAAAGCGTCTTGAAGGTATTTCAGCCCTACGTGATGAGTCTGATAAAGACGGTATGCGTATGGTGATTGAAGTCAAGCGTGGTGAAGTCGGTGAAGTTGTTTTAAATAACCTATATAAGCTGACACAAATGCAAGTATCTTTTGGTTTGAATATGGTGGCATTGACTAATGGTCAACCAAAAATATTCAATATCAAAGAAATGCTAGAAGCGTTTGTCCTACATCGCCGTGAAGTAGTAACACGCCGTACTATTTTTGAATTAAGAAAAGCACGCGAACGCGCCCATTTACTTGAAGGTTTATCAATTGCATTAGCCAATATAGACCCGATCATTGAATTAATTAAAACCTCAACTACACCAAGTGAAGCCAAAGAAGCATTAATTTCACGTGGTTGGGATTTAGGTAATGTTGCAGACATGCTTAGCGCTGCTGGTAATGACGCAGCACGTCCCGAATGGTTAGAGCCAGAGTTTGGTATTCTTGATAACCAATATTATCTAACGCCTGTTCAAGCACAAGCTATTTTAGATTTGCGTTTGCACAAGTTGACTGGCTTAGAACATGAAAAAATTCTAGCTGAATATAAAGGCTTACTAGATGTCATTGCAGAGTTGATGCATATTCTTGCTGAGCCGACACGTTTAATGGAAATTATTTGTGAAGAGCTTGAAGCCATTCGTGATGAATTTGGTGATGAACGCCGTACAGAAATCACAAATGCTTCTCATGATTTGTCATTAGAAGACTTAATAACTGAAGAAGATGTTGTAGTAACACTTTCTCACGAAGGTTATGTTAAATACCAAATACTGTCAGATTATCAAGCACAAAAACGTGGTGGTAAAGGTAAAGCCGCAACTAAGATGAAACAAGAAGATTTCATTGAACGCTTGTTGATTGCTAACACCCACGATACTATTTTATGTTTCTCAGATCGTGGTAAATTATATTGGTTGAAAGTATATCAATTACCACTAGCGAGTCGTACTGCTCGTGGTCGTCCAATTGTAAATATATTACCACTTGAAAGTGACGAACGAATTACGGCTATTTTACCTGTGCGCGAATATGAAGATGACAAGTATATCATCATGGCAACAGCATCAGGTACCGTGAAGAAAACAGCGTTAACGGCTTATAAGAACCAAAGAGCTAACGGTATTATCGCCCTCAACTTACGTGATGATGATACCTTGATTGGTGTTGACATTACCGCTGGTAATAATGACATTATGCTATTTTCTGATGCGGGTAAGGTTGTTCGCTTTAATGAAAAAGTACGAGATAGTGAAACCGGTGAAATAAAACTTGATCCTGAAACAGGTGAACAGCGATGGGCATTAAAACCTATTGGTAGAACAGGTACTGGTGTTCGTGGTATTAAGCTTGAGGATACACAGCGAGTCGTTTCTTTAATTGTCCCTAAAAACGATGGCCCAGTACTCACGATTACTGAAAATGGTTATGGTAAACGTACAGAGTTAAGCGAATATCCAGCGAAGAGTAGAGCAACTAAAGGTGTTGTGTCTATTAAGGTTAGCGAACGTAATGGAAAGGTTGTTGGTGCTGTACAGGTTGAAGATCTTGATGAAATCATGGTCATTACCGATAACGGCACATTAGTACGTACTAGAGTAAATGAAGTGAGTGTTATTGGTCGTAATACTCAAGGTGTTCGTTTAATTCGTACAACTGACGATGAACATGTTGTTGCGCTACAGCGTATTGATGAAGTTGAAGAGCCTCCAGAGTTTGAGGGTGAAAACGTTGAAGGAGACGTTAATCAAGATGATGCATCTCCAGAACAAGGCTCAGAAGGTCATTCAGAAGACAACTCAGAACATAGCCCAGAGCAAAGTGCTCAACAAGCTACTGAAGATGATGCGATAGATGACGAACAAGAGTAAACGTCGTTAACAATAAAAGAGGGGCGGCTAATCACCGCCTTTTTTATTACTTTAAATTTATTTGAGAATAAGAAAATGTCAAAAGTTTTTAATTTTTGTGCCGGGCCTGCAATGTTACCAACAGCAGTAATGAGCAAAGCACAAGCTGAGTATATTAATTGGAATGACACGGGTAGTTCTGTGATGGAATTGAGTCACCGCAGTAACATCTATATGAAAATGGCATTCCAAGCAGAGGCAGACTTACGCGAGTTAATGGCCATTCCTGATAATTATAAAGTATTATTTTGTCATGGTGGTGGTCGAGGTCAGTTTTCTGCTGTCCCGCTAAACTTATTACCTCAAGGTAAATCAGCTGACTACATTGTTAATGGCTCGTGGTCAAAAGCCGCCGCTATTGAAGCTAAAAACTTCGGCACTATTAACGTTATTAATATTCGAGAAGATCATGATGACGGTGAAACTAGTCTTATACCTAATGCTAAATGGGCATTAAATAGTGATGCTGCGTACGTTCATTATTGTCCAAATGAAACGGTTGATGGTATTGAAATTAATTATATACCAGAAACTAACGGAGTCCCGTTAGTTGCGGATATGTCATCGACTATTTTATCTCATGAAATAGATGTGACTAAATTTGGCCTTATTTACGCAGGCGCACAAAAAAACATTGGCCCGTCTGGTTTAACACTCGTTATTGTTCGTGAAGATTTGCTTGGTAATGCTCAACGGGCAACACCTTGCATTATGAATTACCAAACATCAGCTGATAATGACTCTATGTATAACACACCACCTACTTATGCTTGGTATTTAGCAGGTTTAGTTTTTCAATGGCTTAAAGAACTTGGTGGTGTTAAAGCTATTACTAAAGTAAACCAAGCAAAAGCTGAATTACTCTATCAGGTTATCGATGGTAGTAACTTTTATAACAATACTATTGATACACAATATCGCAGTAAAATGAACATTCCATTTTGGCTTAACGATGAAAGCTTAAATGAAAAGTTTGTCGCACAAGCAGAACAACAGGGCTTAATGGCACTAAAAGGCCATCGAATCGTTGGTGGTATGCGTGCAAGTATCTATAATGCTATGCCAATTGAAGGTGTACAAGCACTTGTTAGTTTCATGCAAAAATTTGAAAAAGGAAATAGATAGTATGGAACAGTTAACATTAAATCCAATAGATAAAATTAATGGTGAGGTTTTTTTACCGGGATCAAAAAGCTTATCTAATCGCGCATTGTTAATTGCCGCGTTAGCTAATGGCGTAACGAAAATTACAAATTTACTCGTTAGTGATGACATAAATTATATGTTAAATGCGTTAACAAGTATTGGAATTGAATATACCTTGAGCGATTGTGGTACCGAGTGTACTGTCATCGGAAATAATGGCTTTTTCAACGTAAATGAACCAGTAGAGTTATTTCTTGGTAACGCGGGGACCGCAATGCGTCCTTTATGTGCTGCACTTGCTGCGAGTGAAGGAGCGTTTATCTTAACCGGTGAACCAAGAATGAAAGAAAGGCCAATAGGTCACTTGGTAAACGCGTTAACACAGCTTAATGCCAATATCGAATACTTGGAAAACCAAGATTATCCACCGGTAAAAATAAAAGGTAAATCCTTACAAGGTAGTACGGTGACCATAGATGGGTCTATTTCTAGCCAGTTTTTAACTGCAATATTAATGATAGCACCTTTATTAAAAACAGATACTAATATAGAAATTGATGGTGAATTAGTCTCTAAGCCATATATTGATATTACGCTTGATATTATGCAAAGATTTGGTGTTAACGTACAAAATAATGACTATCAATCTTTCACTGTTTTAGGTAACCAATCCTACCAATCTGTTGAAAAGTATATGGTGGAAGGTGATGCTTCTTCAGCTTCATACTTTTTGGCCGCTGGAGCGATTAAAGGGGGAGAAATCACAGTACATGGTGTTGGGAAATTAAGTGTTCAAGGTGACAAACATTTTGCGGATGTTCTTGAGGAAATGGGCGCAGAAGTTATTTGGGGTGATGAGTCAATCACTGTTGTAGGTAAACCCCTTACTGCGGTTGATATGGACATGAATCATATACCAGATGCTGCGATGACTATAGCGACAACTGCACTTTTTGCTCAAGGAACAACTACTATCCGAAATATCTATAACTGGCGAGTAAAAGAAACTGATAGATTAACTGCTATGGCAACAGAACTCAGAAAGGTTGGGGCAGAAGTTGAAGAAGGCGAAGATTATATTTCGATTACTCCGCCAAAATCATTGAAACATGCTGAGATTGATACATACAACGATCATCGAGTTGCCATGTGTTTTTCTCTTGTTGCTTTGAGTAATACACCTGTCACTATAAATGATCCTAAATGTACGGCGAAAACATTTCCTGATTATTTTGATAAGTTAGCGCAAGTGTCTTGCTAAATATGTAAGAGAGTGACTTTTTAGGCGATTTTGAGATATAAATCCCGTATAATGCGCGCACTTTTATCCTAGGTAAGTCATTATCAACGATAAATCAACTATAATGATTGTACGCATAGAAAACAAGGAAATCATATGAATGAACAAATCCCCGTAATTACAATTGATGGCCCAAGCGGGGCAGGCAAAGGGACAGTTGCCAGACTTGTAGCTGAACAACTAGGTTGGCACTTACTTGATAGTGGTGCTATTTACCGTGTACTTGCCGTGGCAACTCAACATCATCATGTTAGTCTTGATGATGAAGAGCCACTAATTCCTATGGCGGCACATTTAGATGTGCAATTTGAAATCAGTAGCCAAGGTGAAGGGAAAGTCATTTTAGAAGGTGAAAATGTCACTAATATCATTCGCAGTGAAGATATAGGTACGATAGCATCTAAAGTTGCCGCATTTCCTCGAGTACGTGAAGCTTTATTACGTCGTCAACGTGCTTTCTGCGTTACACCAGGGTTAGTTGCTGATGGACGAGATATGGGAACCGTTGTGTTTTCAAATGCGCCCGTAAAGGTGTTTTTAACAGCAAGTGCTGAAGAACGTGCACAGAGACGATTTAATCAGTTGAAAGAGAAAGGCTTTGATGTTAAAATCGGGCGCCTTTTGGATGACATACGTCAACGAGATGAGCGAGATAGCAACCGAGAAGTTGCCCCGCTTGTTCCTGCAGAAGGAGCGTTAATCATTGACTCTACGGACACTTCCATACAGGAAGTCGTTAATAAAGTCCTTTCATTTGCGAATGGAAAATTAACATAAACCTTTTATTTTTTAATGTTTAAAAAATAAAATTAACTAAGCTTACGTCAAGGATGTACCGAAGCTAATTTAATAACCCCATGAGACATGAAGTCGACTGGATTAATAACTGAGTTATAAATAAGTTATGATGGAAAATTTTGCGCAACTTTTCGAAGAAAGTTTAAAAGAAATAGAAACACGCCCTGGTTCAATTATTAAAGGCACTATCGTTGCCGTTAATAAAGACAATGTTATTGTTGATGCTGGCCTTAAATCTGAGAGTGTTATCTCAATTGATCAATTCAAAAACGCTACTGGTGAAGTAGAAGTTGTTGTTGGCGATCAAGTTGACGTATCGCTTAAAGCGACAGATGATGGTTTCGGTGAAACTGTTCTTTCTCGTGATGACGCTAAACGTCATGAAGCGTGGCAAGTGCTTGAAAAAGCATATGAAGAAAAAGAAACTGTTATCGGTGTTATCAACGGTAAAGTTAAAGGTGGTTTCACTGTTGAAGTTAGCGATATCCGTGCTTTCTTACCAGGTTCATTAGTAGATGTACGTCCAGTACGTGACACTGCTCACCTTGAAGGCAAACCTTTAGAATTTAAAGTTATTAAGCTTGATCAAAAGCGTAATAACGTAGTTGTTTCACGTCGTGCTGTTATAGAAGCTGAAGGCAGTGCAGAACGTGATGAATTACTAGAGTCACTAGCGGAAGGCCAAGAAGTTAAAGGTATCGTTAAGAACCTTACTGATTACGGTGCGTTCGTTGACTTAGGCGGCATTGATGGTTTATTACATATCACAGATATGGCTTGGAAACGTGTTAAGCACCCAAGTGAAATCGTAAATGTTGGCGATGAAATCCAAGTTAAAGTATTAAAATTCGACCGTGAGCGTACTCGTGTATCTCTAGGTATGAAGCAGTTAGGCGAAGATCCATGGGTAGCAATTGCTAACCGTTACCCTGAAGGTTCTAAACTTTCAGGTCGCGTAACTAACTTAACTGATTACGGTTGTTTCGTTGAAATCCAAGAAGGCGTTGAAGGTTTAGTTCACGTTTCTGAAATGGATTGGACTAACAAAAATATCCACCCATCTAAAGTTGTTAGCTTAGGTGATACTGTTGAAGTACTAGTATTAGAAATTGACGAAGAACGTCGTCGTATTTCTCTAGGTCTTAAACAGTGTATTGCTAACCCTTGGGAAGAGTTTGCTAAAAACTTCAACAAAGGCGACAAAGTATCTGGTAAAATCAAGTCAATCACTGACTTTGGTATCTTTATCGGTCTTGACGGCGGCATTGATGGTTTAGTTCACTTATCTGATATTTCATGGGCTGGCGGTGAAGAAGCTGTTCGTGATTATAAGAAAGGTGATGAAATCGACGCAATCGTACTTCAAGTTGATCCAGAACGTGAGCGTATCTCGTTAGGCGTTAAACAAGCTGAAGACGACCCGTTTAATATGTACCTTGCAGATAAGAAAAAAGGTGCTATTGTTAACGGTAAGGTAACTGAAGTTGATGCTAAAGGCGCAACTATCCAGTTAATTGAAGGCGTTGAAGGTTATTTACGTGTTAGCGATATTTCTGTAGACCGTATCGAAGATGCATCTGCAGTATTGAAAGTTGGTGACGACGTTGAAGCTAAGTTTATGGGTGTGGATCGTAAGAACCGTACTATAAGCTTATCTATCAAAGCGAAAGACCAAGCTGAGGAACGTGAAGCTATGGACAGTTTAAACCAAGTTGAAGAAACTGGTTTAAGTGCAATGGCAGCAGCGTTTAAAAACGCTAAAAACTAGTCACTTATAATAAGTTGTTAGTTTACACTCTTTATACTTAGACTAACTAATTAGGAAAAGTAAAGAAGAGATCAGGGGAAGAGAGGTTATTTTAACCTCTCTTCTTATATTAACTTCATTAGCGCGAAGCTAGATGAATACTGGAGGGTCACATGACCAAATCAGAACTCATTGAAAAGTTAGCAGATAAATTAAGCCATTTATCTGCCAAAGATGTAGAACAATCGATTAAAGAAATCTTAGAATTAATGGCGCAATCTTTATCAAAAGGTGACCGCATAGAAATTAGAGGCTTTGGTAGTTTTTCATTACATTATCGTGCTCCTAGAGTTGGTAGAAACCCTAAAACTGGTAAATCAGTTGAGTTGACGGGTAAATACGTACCTCACTTTAAACCGGGTAAAGAATTGCGAGAAAGAGTTAATCTTTCTGTTGCTTAGTATTCTCTAATAATGAGAAACAACTTAAGTAATTGCAAAGCAATAAAAAAGATTAGATAATAAACGGCATACCTTGGTATGCCGTTTTTTTTATTTAACATTATTAAGTAGGTTCTCACGTGCGCATATACTTTACTTTTTTCTTGGTTTTAATTTTACTCGCAATTGCTTTTGTTTTTGGTAGTCAAAATGAACAAATAATATCATTAAATTATTTAGCTGCAAGAGTTGAACTATCTATCGCGGCAGCCGTTAGTTTATTCACTACGATTGGTTTTGGCCTTGGTCTGTTAGCTACCTTGCTGTGGCGCTTGATACGTAAAGGTAAAAAGTCTTTCGCGAAAAAACGTTCAACAGAAATCTGAAAATTACTAACAACATGATTGAACTACTATTTTTATTACTCCCCGTTGCTATGGCCTATGGTTGGTTTGTGGGGCGAAATAGCATAAAACAAAAAGATCACGCTATTAAGCAAGATTTATCTATCAAATATTCTACAGGTTTGAATTATTTATTGTCAAACCAAAAAGATAAAGCGATTGATTCACTTTTAGAAGCCTTAAAAGTGGAAGATGATAGTGTAGAAGCACATTTTGCCATGGCTAACCTTTTTCGTAAACGCGGTGAATTAGATAGAGCTTTAAAAGTCCATGAACATTTAGTTCGCCATGGCAACTTACCTACTAAAGATAAGCAACAAGCAGTGTTTGAATTAGGTAAAGATTTTTTAAGTGCCGGGTTATACGATCGCGCAGAAAAAATGTTTACAAAACTATTGAAATCTAAAGATTATGGTCTGAAATCATTAACCTACTTGTTGCAAATATTTCAATCAACTAAAGATTGGCAGCAAGGTATTACCCACAAAAAATTAGTCGTAAAATTAAATGATAAGCGTTTATTACACACGTTGGCTAATTTTTATTGTGAACAAGCAACCAGTGCATTTGAGCAAGATAACTTTATTGAAGTAATAGAGTTGCTAGAGGAAGCACTATTATTAGATCGAAACTCTTGTCGAGCCAACTGGTTAATGGCGAAAATTTATGAGAATCATCAGCAATGTGAATTAGCATGCAAGTGTTATCAAGATATCTATCAACAAGATAAAGAATTTTTTCCTGATGTTATTGAACAAATGCATAAATGTTATTTAGATCTTGATGCCACAGACGACTTTTTTCGCTTTATTAAAAAAGTATATGACGAAACAGCCAGTTCAAGTGCATTAATTTCTTATTTAACCCATGTCGAAGATAAACATGGACATAAAAAAGCGAAAGAGTTTATGTTGTCAGCACTTAAACGTCGTCCGACAATACGAGGCTTCAAACATTTTGTTAAAATGCAAATGCAACAATCAGATGATTTGGTTAATAATTCGAGTCTAGATTTGATCAAAGAATTAATTAGCGAATATTTAAAAGTTAAGCATAGATATAATTGTCGTAATTGTGGTTTTAACAGCTCTACTCATTATTGGTCTTGTCCATCTTGCCACGAGTGGGAACAACTTAAACCAGTCAGAGGCCTTGAAGGCGAGTAGATAATTATTTTGTCATCAGGTGTCACTATTTCATCGCCATAAGTACTCATTGACTCGCGT
>DPHE01000063.1:47981-48224 GCA_003521815.1 Colwellia sp. | reverse complement strand
TTTGTTGATAAAATTTCTCCAACAGATTGTAAGCTTAAAGTTGGCAAAGAAATGTTTACTTATTTTGGCCCCGAGTTTGTTAAGCAATTAACAGGGAAGGGCTTTGATGTCTTTCTTGATTTGAAATTTCATGACATTCCTAATACAGTAGCGAAAGCGGTAACCGCTGCAGCAGATCTTGGTGTATGGATGGTGAATGTACATGCTAGCGGTGGCATCCAAATGATGACTAAGGCGAAAGAA
>DPHE01000063.1:38784-47758 GCA_003521815.1 Colwellia sp. | reverse complement strand
ATGTCGGAAAGTGATTTACGCGGTTTAGGTATTTCTAAAAGTCCTGCAGAGCAAGTTGATTTTCTGGCTAGATTAGCCAAAGATAGTGGATTAGATGGCGTTGTTTGTTCGGCATGGGAAGCAGAACAGTTAAAGCGTTCATTGGGTAAAGAGTTTAAATTAATCACGCCAGGTATACGTCCTACTGGATCAGCTAAAGATGATCAACAGCGTATTATGACGCCAGAGCAAGCTATAAATGTTGGTGTTGATTATTTGGTGATCGGACGCCCAATTACAAAAGCATTCGATCCACAAGGTGTGCTAGAGCAAATTAATCAGTCGATAAGATAAAGTAAAAAATAATTAGTGCCAGTATCACAATAAATTACAGCTAAATTAGACAATAAAAAAGGCTTAATTTTTCCATTAAGCCTTTTTTGTACTTTTAAGATCAAAAACTATTTTTGATCATTATGAATATAAGTCACTAAATCTAGAACTTTGTTTGAATAACCAATTTCATTGTCATACCAAGAAACAACCTTAACAAAAGTATCAGTTAAAGAAATACCTGCTTTTGCATCAAACACAGAAGTACAGGTTTCGCCAATAAAGTCGTTAGAAACAACTGCATCTTCAGTATAGCCTAAAACTCCTTTTAACTCTCCCTCTGCTGCGGCGCTCATTGCTTGACAAATTTCAGCGTAAGTAGCTGGTTTTTTTAAGTTAACTGTTAAATCTACTACAGAAACATCAGGCGTTGGTACTCGAAATGCCATACCTGTTAGTTTACCATCAAGCTCAGGTATAATTTTACCGACAGCTTTTGCTGCACCCGTTGTTGATGGAATAATATTTTGGCCAGCGCCACGACCACCACGCCAATCTTTACCCGATGGACTATCAACCGTTTTTTGTGTCGCAGTTGTTGCATGCACAGTGGTCATCAAACCATCTTTAATTCCCCAATTATCATTTAATATTTTAGCGATAGGGGCTAAACAGTTAGTAGTACAAGAAGCATTAGATACAATATCTTGACCTGTATATTTATTTAAGTTCACACCACATACAAACATAGGCGTATCATCTTTAGGAGGAGCAGAAAGAACAACTTGTTTTGCACCAGCTTTAATATGTTTACGTGCAGTTTCATTTGTTAAAAATAAACCGGTTGATTCTACAACAACATCTACGTCAATTGCATCCCACTTTAAGTTTTCAGGGTTACGCTCTGCTGTAACACGAACGGTTTTACCATTCACAATAAGTTGACCATCTACAACATCAACTGTGCCATTGAAGCGACCATGTGTTGAATCATATTTTAACATGTATGCCATGTAATCTATGTCGATTAAATCATTTATACCAACTACTTCAATATCATCTCTTGCAGCAGCAGCTCTAAATACAAAACGACCAATACGACCAAATCCGTTAATGCCAATTTTAATTTTCATGTTAACTCTCTCAAATCTCAATATGTAGTAAAATTACACCATTTTGAGATTTTTTCAAGGAAAAGTTGGTTTTAACACTAAATAAGTCTGCTTTATTGGTTTTGTTACGTATATACTGTAAAAAAATCTTATTTTGTTACAGTATTATTATTTTTGTGGTTTTATTAGGTGTTTACATGAATTAGATTTTTTAGCATGATAAAATGCTAAAAAATTTTGTGTGTCAGCTTTATCTTGAGTTTTAAAAAGTAGGCATGTTAGAGCTTACTTAGCTGATATCCTCTATAATAAATAGAAGTTAGGCTGTAATTTATATAAAACACTCGGTGTAATGCGGTTAATTTTAGGAATGTAATTTTATGACACAAGTTCCAGCTTTGAGTGACATTGGTTTTATTGGTTTAGGGGTAATGGGGAAGAACCTCGTTCTAAATCTTGCCGATAATGGCTTTAATATCGCAGTTTTTGATTTATGTGATGAAAAAGTTCAAGGGGTTATTAAGCAAGATAAAACTGAGAATACTACTGGAACACCAAGAGTCTACGGTTGTTCTTCATATACTGAGTTGTTATCACAATTAAAAGCACCGCACATTATTGTATTAAGTGTGCCTGCTGGCGATCCTGTCGATCAAGTCTGTGAAAATTTAACTGGAGCAGGTATTCAACCTGATGACATTGTTATTGATACGGGTAACAGTTTATGGGTTGACACTGTAGTTCGGGAGAAAAAATATAAAAGTAACTTTATACTCTTTTCTTCGGCTATATCTGGTGGTGAAGTAGGGGCACGTTTTGGCCCATCATTAATGCCAAGTGGCTCTCCTTATGCGTGGACGCGCATAAAACCTATTTGGGAAGCAATTGCTGCTAAAGTAGACACTAAAACCGGTAAGCCATTAGATCGAAAAAAACCAGGTGAAATTATCACTACAGGTGAACCTTGTGCTGCTTATATAGGTCCTGCAGGAGCAGGTCATTATGTCAAAATGATCCATAATGGTATTGAATATGCGGATATGCAAATTATCTGTGAAGCTTATCATATTCTCAACGTTGGTCTCGAGTTGAGTGCTAATGAAATTGCCACTATTTTTGAACAATGGAATAATGGTTTACTTGATAGTTATCTAATGGAAATAACCGTTGAAGTATTACGTCATAAATCTGTTGATACAGGAACTTCTTTAGTTCACTTGATTCTTGATAAAGCAGGGCAAAAAGGTACAGGTTTGTGGACCGCCGTAAGTAGTTTAGAAGTAGGCTGCCCAACACCGACTATTACGCAAGCTGTTTACGCTCGCTCTATATCATCGTTTAAGACGTTGCGCACGCAAGCATCAACACTATTGAAAGGTCCTGAACCAGTAACGTTAACAGACCAAGAAAAACAGGTAATAATAGAACAACTTCATGATGCCATTTATTGTGCTAAAGTGAGTGCCTATGCTCAAGGCTTTCAGTTAATGAAGCTTGCAGGAAAAGAACATGGATGGACACTTAATTTTGCTAGTATTGCTAAAATTTGGCGTGCCGGCTGCATTATTCGCGCAACCTTTTTGCAATCTATTGCCTTGGCATATGAGCGAAATAACGACTTAGATAATTTATTGCTTGATAATTTTTTCGCTGAGCAATTGAGCGAACGACAGTTAAATTGGCGTAAAGCTGTTTGTAGCGCTACGATGTTTGGCATCCCTAATGGTGCACTATCATCAGCATTATTTTATTATGACTCTATGCGTAGCGAAATTTTACCAGCTAACTTATTACAAGGTCAACGTGATTTTTTTGGTTCACATACTTTTGAACGTATTGATAAAGCAGACGGTAAACAATATCATGTACAGTGGTCAAGTGTTGAACGTACAACTATTGTAATAGAGTAAAGGTAAGATTTTATGACAGATGAATATTACAAGGACAAGCTCAGTGAAGCTGCATTTAAAATATGCCGTTTAGCAGCAACAGAACAGCCTTTTACAGGTAAATACAATAACCATTTCGACACAGGCATCTATTTGTGCGTCTGCTGTAATGCGCCACTTTTTACTAGTGAAAGTAAATTCGATTCGGGTTGTGGATGGCCTAGTTTTTTCGACTCTATTAATAACAATATAGCTTATATTGAAGATTTAAGTCATGCCATGGTACGTGTTGAAATTCAATGTCAACAATGTGGTTCTCACCTTGGCCATGTGTTTGATGATGGCCCTAAACCAAGTGGTAAAAGGTATTGTGTGAATTCATTAAGTTTAACTTTTCAAGCGAAATAACGGGTAAATATCCAGCAAAGATAAATGACACCTAATATTTAGGCGCCTTAAATCTAACAGTTTCAATGATTACAACTTTAAATGTTAGCTAATATATGACTCTAGACGTCACCTAAAAAATAAACCGATAATAAATGTTTTTATTTAACTGTCTTGAGACTATTCAATTTAATTATGGCTGTTATCACAACTGAATAAAAGCAATAGTAGTAAACTAAGAGAAGCAACTACAGTTCATGTCACTTTTTTGGTTTTTAATAGATGTGAGTTTACGATGAAATACTTGTGTAACCTATAGCGAAATATTACATCTTGCATTACAATATCCGCAAAATAATATCACACTATAGTCTAGTTCTGATTTGCTAAAAACTAAGTTAATATGATTATAGTAAACGCTCGTTTAATTGATTGAAATAAAAGGTTTAACTAATGACATCTCATCTAGAGGAAGAATATCAAACAAGTTGGCTAGAACGCCAGGCTTTCGCAGAAAATATGCAACCTATCCTTGGTCAGCTATTTAGAAACAAAGGTGTTGAAATAACAGTTTATGGTCGCCCCTTATTAAATGCTTCTCCTATCGATATCATAAAAGCACATAAAACCGTTGCTTTGCATGAAGACAGTAAACTACGTTTACGTGAGAGCTTTCCGTTTGTTGAAGCGTTAAGCAAAATGACATTAGCACCAGCACGTATTGATGTAGGTAAATTGGCCTATCGTTATTTATTTCAAGGCATATCAAACGATTTGTCAATTGAACAATACTTAGAAAAAGAATTATCATCAATAGCAAATACCAAAAGCGAACCTCAAAGCCAAGATGTAGTGTTATACGGTTTCGGTCGTATAGGTCGTTTATTGGCACGTTTACTAATAGATCAAACAGGCCCTACGGCTGAATTGAACTTACGTGCTATTGTGTTACGTCCATCTAAAGGCGGCGATGATCTAGAGAAACGCGCTAGTTTATTACGTCGTGACTCTGTACATGGTGCCTTTAATGGTAGCATTACTATTGATAAAGAAAATAATGTAATCAAAGCTAATGGCGCTTTTATCAAAGTAATTTATGCTAAATCACCGTCAGAAGTTGATTATACCGAATACGGTATTAATAATGCGTTGGTTGTTGATAACACCGGTATTTGGAGTGATGAAGACGGTTTAGGTCAACATCTACAATCTAAAGGTGTTGCTAAAGTTTTATTAACGGCGCCTGCTAAAGGTGATATCAAGAACATCGTTTATGGTGTTAACCATGACATGATCTTAGCTACGGATAAAATAATTTCTGCTGCAAGTTGTACTACTAATGCGATTACGCCAGTATTAAAAGCACTTAATGATGAATACGGTATTCGCAATGGTCATGTTGAAACTATTCACTCTTATACTAACGATCAAAACTTAATTGATAACTACCATCCTGCACCTCGCCGTGGACGCAGTGCGCCTTTAAATATGGTTATCAGTACTACCGGTGCTGCAAAAGCGGTAGCTAAAGCATTACCTGAGCTTAAAGGCTTATTAACAGGTAACGCAATTCGTGTTCCAACGCCTAATGTGTCAATGGCTATCATGAACCTAAACTTGAAAAAAGCGACAGATAAAGATACGCTTAATGATTATTTGAGAAACATTTCATTAAAATCAGATCTACAAAACCAAGTAGATTACACTGCTTCAACTGAAATTGTTTCTACCGATCTTGTTGGCTCTCGCTATGCTGGTGTTGTTGATTCACAAGCAACGATTGTTGATGGTGACAGAGCTGTATTATACGTTTGGTATGATAATGAGTTTGGTTATAGCTGTCAGGTTGTTCGTGTTATGTCAGAAATGGCGGGTATCACTATACCAACATTACCATTTAACTAATAAATAATGTCGAACGACTAATGTAAATTAGTGAATGTCGAATGAAAAAAAGGCGCTAACCTGTGAAGGTTAGCGCCTTTTTATTTATTCGATATAACAAAATCAACGATATTAACGATCACAAAGTAAATAAATTACAAACAGCGTTTTGGTTTAGGTAAACCCGCATATTTGGTCGCTTGTTTTGCCGGACCGTCAGGAAATAATTTAAAAAGATAACGGCTATTGGCTTTTTCTTCACCAAACTCAGCTTTCATTGCCTTTGTTAATGCACGCATGGCAGGAGAAGTGTTATACGTTAAATAAAATTGACGAACAAATTTAATTACTTCCCAGTGAGCTTGGGTTAATTCAAAGTCATCATGTTCTGCTATGCTAACAGCTAATGCTTCTTGCCATAGTGTGTGATCTAATAGATAACCTTGCTTGTCAGTAGCTATCCGCTCACCATTAAACGTTAAACTTATTGCCATGTAATTACTCTGTTTGTTGTTAACGTCAACTCGACTAAGTGGCTCATATTAATAATGGTATATAATGCTTTATCTATTGTTATTCCACGCGCTTGAGCGTGTTTTTCTATCACGTTTAATTGGATGTTAGTTTCGCTGTTAATAGTTTGAATTAACGGGTGATGTAGGTTGTAGCAACCATCATCAATAAAAACAATAACGTCATTACTACGTAATACTTGCAAGCATTGAGCAAAATCATCACTGTTAAAAGCACTTTGACGAACAATATGTAAGGTAGGCATTAGCATTGTTTCTCAGTTAAAATCGTAAAACAGTCTGATGTGATGCTAATTTTTCAGCAAATTCATTTTTAGCTACTACTTGTACTTGGTCAATATGAAAGTCCGTAGTTAAGCTGCGCTGAAAAAGTGACTCTTGGCATACATAAATGTTTTCAAGATCGTAAAACTCAAAAGCAGCAAAAGTTTTTAAGTAATCTTTTACTGAAATCAGTACTCCATTTTGTTCTTGAATCAACTGCCAAACGCCATCTCCTTGAAAAAATAACGATGTGGGCTGTTCAAAAGAGCCGAATATTAAAGCTATATCAAGCGCATCTTTTCCGGCAGTATTTGAAAAGGGCGCTTTGGAGTTAATTATAGCGGTTAATTTAGGTAAAGTATGAGGCATTAGAATTGCACCAATCGATCAGCTTTATTGACTAATTCAACTAATTCACCTAATCCAGAAACGGTAAAGTTAGGATGAATATTATTGGGTTGTCCATCACTAAGCCCGCGTTTTTCTGCTGCGGTAATACATAGGTGTAATGGTAGTTGAAATCTTTGGTGAAGTAATTGCCATTGCTGTAGACATTGAAACTCATCACTGGCAATCTGTGCTTGCTGATTTGCATGCATAACACCATCTTGATAAAAGAACACACCAACAAGTTCAACACCCGATCTAAGCGCTGTTTCTATATAATCAAGTGCTGTTACGCTTAAGTTACTATAAGGAGGAGTGGTGACTACTACCGCTAGTTTTTTCACAAAAATAAGTTCTCTGTTCCGATGAATATTTTTAAGACATTAAAAAGCCCCGCAATAGCGAGGCTTTATATTATACAGAATTTTTACATACGTTTAAATTTTATATAATTTATATTCTTTTCAATACTCTTTTCAATACCTAAAAAGTTAATCATCGTTACCAAGTACACCTAAAAGGCTTAGTAAGTGAACGAAAATATTATAAATATTTAAGTATAAAGAGACTGTTGCTCTAATATAGTTACGTTCGCCACCATTGATAATGCGGCTTGTGTCAAATAATATTAAACCAGACATAACCATAATAACTGCAGCACTAATTGCTAATTGAAGGGCAGGGATGTGGAAAAAAATATTAGCTAAACTTGCGACTAATACTACAATCAAACCTGTCATTAAAAAGCCACCCATAAAAGAGAAGTCTTTTTTACTTGTTAGTGCATAACCTGATAAAGCGAAGAATATTAATGCAGTACCACCAAGGGCTTGCATAATCATCGCTGGACCACCTGGCATTGCTGCATAAGCATTTAGCATTGGCCCAAGAGACGCGCCCATTAAACCAGTGAAACCGAATATCCAATAAACACCGCTAGCAGAATCTGCCTTTTTGTTCACAACAAACATTAAACCAAAAGCAACTAACATCATCACAAGTGCAACCATATGTGATAAATTCATGGCCATTGAAATGCCAGCTGTTACTGCACTAAATGCTAGTGTCATAGACAAAAGCATATAAGTATTCTTCAATACTTTATTTATTTCGATAGCAGAGCTTTGACTCGCTGATTGAAAACTCATGTTAGATTGCATAAAAACTTCCTTTAAAACCTAATTAAAATAACTTTATATAAGCTAAGATAAGGGCGCTTTGGCAAAGTTCAAGTTATTTTTGTTAAATCACCTGACGACCTTGTGACATATTATGACATGCTTTTTTGAAATTACTACCCTAAGCTTATTGATAGGGCTTGATTATTTGTGTCTTTATGTAACAGTTCTAACGATAAATGTTCTTATGTTCACACTTATCACAATTTATCATTTTATTTTTCCTAACTAACTGTTTTTCTAAAGCATCCATTCAAATGATCGTTTATTAACCCTGTTGCTTGTAAATGTGAGTAAAGGGTAGTTGAGCCTAAGAACTTAAAACCACGCTTCTTCATATCTTTTGCTAATTGGTCGCTAATAGGTGAGGTGGAAACATAATCATCAGCCACTCTAATATTATTTACAATGGGTGTGTTATCAACGTAGGACCAAACGTATTTACAGAAACTACCATATTCATTTTGTATCTCAATGAATCGCTTAGCGTTGTTAATTGCGGCTTCTATTTTTAATCTATTACGTACTATTGAAGCATCTAACATTAATCGCTCTACATCGTCACCGGTAAATTTAGCCACTTTGGTAACATCAAAGTCTGCAAACAGTTTACGGTAACCATTACGCTTTTTAAGAATGGTGTACCAACTTAAACCAGCTTGTGCAGATTCTAAGATCAAAGATTCAAACATCAATTTATCATCATGAACAGGAACTCCCCATTCATTATCATGGTAATCGACATAATCAGCTTTACTTTCATCAAGCCAAGGGCAACGGCACTTGTTTTCAAAAATATCTGTCATGTTTTATCGCTCAAAATAGAGCTCCTTTTAAAATTTTTATTTTTGTCGTTTGAATTACCCTCAAACTGATTGTTTTTTTAGCAAACAAGCTTAATTAATGCATTTTTTGTTAATTATTGCTTTACAAGTTTATGCCGACACTTTAATATTCGCCTCGTTCTCAAGCAAGCATTGTTTTACAAGCTTATTTGTTAACTTCAGGTGAGATGGCTGAGTGGTCGA
>DPHE01000063.1:28835-38565 GCA_003521815.1 Colwellia sp. | reverse complement strand
TCTATCTCACCGCCACATAAAAAAATCCGCTAATCGAAAGGTTAGCGGATTTTTGCTTTCTAGCGTTTAAAATATTTAAGTAATGGGTTTATAGCACTAAACCTTCGAGTACCTTTTAAACCTCTCTCTCCGGGGCATTATAAGAATCAGCTAATTTTAAATTAATGGTTTGTTTTCGTCTTTAGTTTACTAATCCTGGTACTATGAATATTCTTATATCCTAAATGTTCATCCGATTTTAATTTCCGTAGGGTGTTTTACGTTCCCATTGGTTTTATTGTTTATATTTTAGGTTGTGTAAAATAAGATTGCTGAATAACGTAAGCAATCACAGTATAATTGCTGCAATATTATCTAAGGTATTTAAAATACATAATGGCAGAGCAAATAAATCTCCCCGAACTAACCGTTAGGCAAATTAATCTAACTCAAGATAATACTCAAGATTCAATAAAGTTTGATTCGACAGAAAATAGTACCGCGGTTATTCATCAAAGCCGCCATGAAATGGATAAAGTATCGCCTAAAATTGTGCTTTCTACACTTAACGCAAAGTTCTTTCACACTAGTTTTGGTTTACGTTATCTTTACGCTAATTTAAAAGAATTACAGGGGTATTGTGAAATAAAAGAGTTTATTATCCAAACTCGAGCCATTGATATTGTTGAACAAATATTAGAATCAAAACCTGATATTGTAGGTTTTGGTGTTTATATATGGAACATCGTTGAAACGACGGATGTTGTTAACTTATTAAAAGTGATTGCACCAGAAATCAAGATTATTTTAGGTGGCCCTGAAGTAAGCTATGAAACTGAAAAGCAAGCTATTGTCGGCTGTGCAGATTATGTATTAACGGGTCCGGCAGATGTCAGTTTTTATCAACTGTGTAAAGATATTATCAATGAAACACCACCTGACAAAAAAATTCTCAACTCAAAACCCGTTCCGTTAGAAGAAATAGCATTGCCTTATCAGTATTATACCGATGACGATTTAAAACACCGTCTTCTTTATGTTGAAGCGTCGCGTGGCTGCCCATTTAAATGTGAATTTTGTTTATCGTCTTTAGACAAAAAATCTACCCCATTTGAATTAACATTATTTCTTGAACAAATGGAAATTCTCTATCAACGGGGTGCAAGAAACTTTAAATTTATCGATAGAACCTTTAATTTAAACATTAACACCACGATAAAAATTATGCAGTTTTTCTTAGACCGAATGACTGACGATCTCTATTTGCATTTTGAAGTGGTACCCGATCATCTGCCTAGAAAGCTAAAAGAGTTGTTAACGCAGTTTCCTGAGGGAAGTTTACAATTTGAAATAGGGATACAAACTTTTAACACTGAGGTACAAGCTAATATTAGCCGTAAGCAAAATAACGCCAAGTCAAAAGATAATTTAATCT
This sequence comes from Colwellia sp., assembly GCA_003521815.1. GTDB lineage: Bacteria > Pseudomonadota > Gammaproteobacteria > Enterobacterales > Alteromonadaceae > Colwellia. The sequence continues at coordinate 37,151 of DPHE01000063.1, read as the reverse complement.
GGTTAAAAGATAATACCAACGCACATATTCACGCCGATCTCATTTTTGGTTTACCAGGTGAAACCTTTGACACATTTAAAGATAGCTTCAATCAACTCTATCATTGTCGCCCTCATGAAATTCAAATGGGTATTCTGAAACGTTTAAAAGGCAGCCCAATAATTCGACACACAGAAGCATTCGATCTGCGCTTTAATCCATTGCCGCCATTTAATATACTAAGTACTGATAGGGTTAGTTTTACCACCATGCAACGTATTAATCGCTTTGCACGATATTGGGACATGATTGGTAATTCAGGACGTTTTAAATACGCACTACCGCATATATTATCTGATAAACCTTTTGACGATTTCATGGCGATTACAGAGTGGATTTTTAACAAAACTGGGCAAATCCATAAAATTAACCTGAAAAAGTTATTTGAGCTAATTTCGCAATCAGTAGAAGCTTTATTTCCAGAAAAACATCAACTGGTTATTTCAAAGATTGAATTAGACTACCACGCATCGAAATTAAAAAGCCTTTTTAACGGACTCAATCTTTATGCGGTTGCGCAGGTTCAATCAACAAGTAAAAATAAGTCATTACAGCGACAACAAAGGCATATGAGCTAATGAGAGTAAAAAATTTATCTACTCTCATCTATCTCAAAGGTGGGTGTCATTTTTATAGGTGAAGCCCAATGCACCTTTAACAATAAGAGAATGGTTTACGTGTCATGTGTTGCTTGAATTCTATTCATCCCGCCGCATTCAAAGGGCTGTAAAGTCTCCAGCCCTTTATCATTTTAGATACGCCCAAGTTTTTTAAGCTACATCTAATTATTTCCTGTAAACGAAAGCTTTTTCGGAAAATGGTTTATGCCTTTAGTTTCAGTTATATGCAAGACATAATTATTTTTTGTTATCTATTAATAGCGCGATTTTAAATAATTATGTCAACAAAACTAGCGTGACACATTTTCGATAAATCTTGCGGTGATAGTTCTATTTCTAAGCCACGTTTACCGCCGCTAACAAAAATATGAGTGAGGTGTTGTGCGCTTTTATCTATAATTGTGGTTAATATTTTCTTTTGTCCTAATGGACTAACCCCACCTAAAACATAACCAGTACTGGCTTCAACTCGATTACCATCAGCCATTTTTACTTTCTTTACCTTTAATGTTTTAGCAATTGCTTTTAAGTTTAATTTAAACATAACAGGTACTATTGCTACGGCTAATTGATTTGTGTCTGTGCAGATCACTAGCGTTTTAAATACTTGCTCTGCATTGAGGGATAATTTCTCTACTGCCTCAAGACCAAATGAATGGGCATTAGTATCATGTTGATATTGATGTATGTTGAATGTTTTTTTTTGTTGTTCAAGTTGTTTGATTGCTGGCGTCATTACGTTTTATCCCCTCAAATAGTGATAATATTTAATGGTTTAATCATTCTAATGAGGTAGAATTATCAACCAATTATTTCCCTAATGTGCTCTGTAGCCTTTATGCGTATTATTCACACTTCTGATTGGCATTTAGGTCAATATTTCTATGGTAAAAACCGAGCAAATGAACATCAGCAATTTTTAACCTGGTTGTTAACACAAGTTAAAAGTCATAACATTGATGCGATTATAGTTGCCGGTGATATTTTTGACACCGCCACACCGCCCAGTTATGCGAGGCAAATCTATTTTAATTTTATTAGTGAAATACAATCACTTAATTGCCAGCTTGTTATTTTAGCAGGTAATCATGATTCTGTAAGTATGTTAGCAGAATCTAAAGACTTATTAAGTGCTTTATCTACTCGTGTGATCGCTAATGTGAGTGATCTCGATAATAATGAAAATTTAGCTGAGCAAGTTTTTATTTTAAAGAATAGTAATAAAGAACCAAAAGCAGTGATTTGTGCGGTACCATTTATTAGACCGCGCGATGTTATTAAAAGTCAACAGGGACAGTCCGCCAGTGATAAATCATTAAGTTTACAGCAAGCAATTGTTAATCATTATCAAGCCTTATTTGAACATGCCCAACAATTAGTAAAAGAAAGCAAGCTTGATCTGCCTATTATTGCAACCGGACACCTAACCGCATTGGGGGTTACTAGTTCGGATTCCGTGCGAGATATTTATATTGGCACGTTAGAAGCTTTACCAAGCAATGCTTTTCCTGCGGCTGATTATATCGCCTTAGGTCATATTCATCGTGCGCAAAAAGTGGGTAAAACGGAACATATTCGTTATTGTGGCTCGCCTATCGCGTTAAGCTTTGATGAGGCAAAACAAAGTAAACGGGTATTGATGGTTGATTTTGACAGCAATCATTTAACGTCAGTCACAGATCTTATTGTGCCATGCTTTCAACCATTGGCTATGGTCAAAACCAGTTTACAAGAACTTAGCCAAGTAGTTGAAAAATTACTGGCAGAGTTAAACCTTAGAGCAGAAGAAAGCAAAAAACTTTGGTTAGATATTGAACTAATCGATAGCGATCGTTTAAGTGATTTACAGTCAAGAATCGAAACCTTAGTTGAAGACTTTCCTGTTGAAATATTACTCGTCAGACGTGCAAAACAAGTAAGACAGCAATTAATGGCAGCACAACAAGACAATAGCACCTTAAGTGAACTTACCCTTGATGACGTATTTTCTTCACGTTTAGATCAAGAAGAATACTTTAATCAGGGGTCTGAAAAGGTTAATGAATATGATGGTAGTGAACCTCACCCTGAATCTGGCATTAAAGCCATTACTGAAGCCGAGATCGCAGCCGATAGTGAAGTAAACATTGCAGCAGATAAGGTTGACGAACATAAAAAAAGATTACAAATATTATTTAAACAAACAGTGGCGCAAGTTTTAGCTAAGGGAAGTACCCGATGAAAATATTGCGATTACGATTTGAAAATATTAATGCGTTAAAAAATGCTTGGTTATTAGATTTTACTAAAGCACCTTTTGATAGCAATGGCTTATTTGCCATAACTGGGGCCACGGGGGCTGGGAAAACCAGTATTCTCGATGCTATTTGTTTGGCTTTGTACCATGAAACACCTCGGATAAAAGTATCAGCAAGTCAGAATCAATTAATGACACGATATAGCGCTAACTGTATGGCCGAAGTCGAATTTGAAGTGAAAGGACAAGTATACCGTGCCTTTTGGAGTCAAAAAAGGGCGCGGAATAAAGTTGATGGCAATTTATTAGCACCGGTAGCACAACTGTCTTTATTGGGTGCCAATCATGAAGGAGATGAAGATTCTAGTGGCACTATTATTGCGGAAAAATTGAAAGAAGTAAAAGATAAAATAGCACAAATAACCGGCTTAAACTTTTCTCGTTTCACTAAGTCCATGATGCTGTCACAAGGTGAATTTGCCGCTTTCTTAAATGCACAACCGAATGATAGAGCACAATTGTTAGAGCAATTAACCGGGACAGAAATTTACGGGGATATTTCTAAACAAGTTTTTGAAAATCATAAAGCGGCTGAAAACGCGTTGCAACTTTTACAAGCGCAAGCACAAGGCGTTAGTTTGTTAGCTCAAGACGAGTTGGTTGCTTTAAAAGAACAAGTTACTGAGTGTGAACAAACCAGTGATCAAACAGTACTAGAACAAGCAAGTTTATCCGCCTTGAAAAATTGCCAATTATTAACGGTTGGGCAAAGTAAACTTTTAACACAAGTTAATGAACTGTCAGCGAAAAATACGCAGGCTAAGCACCAAGTTGTGACAAGCCAATTACTTATTGATGAACAGTTAACTGCTCAAAATCAACAGCAAAATCAGTTTCAACGCATTGAAAATAAACTTATTGATGACATCATTCCCCTTGATAGTGACATTGCTCATATTACAGCGCAATTGAATAATCTTGGTGAACAAGTCAATACACAAACAAATGTGTTAATAAGTTCACAAGAAAAACAACAGCAAACACGAGCGCAACAACAACGATTAACCGCTGAAATTTCAGCAATACAACACTACCTAACGGCAAATGATGTGCTGGTTAACGTTAAAGCAAAATTGCCGTTGTGGGGCAGTCAAGTTAACCAATTAGGTCAACTTAAGTCTACTGTTGCAGTAAAAAATCAACAGTTAACTTTAGCACAAAGGTTGATTGAGCAATGTCTTGTTGAGCAAAATCAACAACAAACCTTACTGACAGAAAGTCAGCAGCAACAACAAGTGCTGCAACAAAATATCAATGCGTTTGAGTTACAACATAAGCAATTGATCGGGCAATATAGTCCTTTGTTACGTCAAATAGCGCTTGAACCGGTTAACGGTGAAATAACAACTGACGCGTTGAGTGCAAAAGTACATAACGGGCAAAATCAGCAAGCGAGTTATGCTGAAGCATTACAACTGTCTAAACGTTATTGCAGGTTATCACTTGAACAAGAAAAGTTAGCTAGCCAAAAACGACAATCGACTTTGCAACTTTCAACTGATAGTAAACAATTAGTCGATTTACGTAAGCATTATACGGCACTTAAGCAACAAAAGAGCGATATAGAAACATTAATCGCTCAACAACAAACGATTATGGCGCTTAGTGACCATAGAGCTAATTTACAAGCCGAACAGCCTTGCCCCTTATGTGGCTCTTTAGACCATCCCGCGATCACACAATATCAAGCTATTAACCTTGATGAACATCAACAGCGCTTGCAGAATGTAACCGCTGAGTTAGAACGCATTGAAGCTCAAGGTAATGAATTACGTAGTCACGAAAGCCAGTTAAATAACACTTTACAAGCCAATGAAGAGAGTGAAGAAAAAATAGCAATAGAACAAGCCGAGTTGTTGACAAGTTTTGCGCAATTGGCGCTGCCAGTATCACTTAATTTTGTGTTATCTAACACTGATATGATAGAGAAAACTTACAATAAAACACTCTTGCAAGTAGAGCAGCTTAAGCAATTTTACGTTGAAGTGAGCCAAAGCAATCAACAAAGTTTAGCCACGAATAATCAATTACAGCAAGTGAATCAAACGATCGATAAAGCACAACATCAAGCGGCATTAATACAAGAAAAAATAAAGTTCAGTCAACGTGACAGTGCCGAACAAAGTAACGGGCTAAATCAGTTGGAAATTGATGTGAGTCAGATTGAAAAAATGTTAATAGAAGATATTACAACGATGCAAATTAGCGGTTTATTAACTGAAAAAACTAACAGCACTGAATTGTTTAATTCAAGTGTTTGGCTACAAGAACTCGATCAACAAGTGACTTTATTTGATCAAGCTTCAGCAAATTTACCACCACTTTCAATTGAGTTGTCAACGGTTGAAAAAGCTGATGTGTTAGTGGTTGAACAGGGTAAGCAAGCCACAGTACAATTAGCAGTGCTAGCACAAAAATCGACAACACTAAAAGAACAGTTGCAATCAAAGGTAGTGTTACGCGTTGCTTTTTTTTCTGATTTGGGTTATGTCGATAAAGACAATCAGTCAACTGATTTTATTAGAGAATATATCAAAAAAGAAGAAGCAAACCTTAAAGTTAAGTTATCAAAATCACAAATAGCACACCAAACGAATGAAGCCCATTCACAGCAACTTTTAGGGCAAGAAAAACGAGCAAAAGAGCAATTAAATGACATTGTAAAAGAAATAGAACAAGCAGATGTTCTAGTTAAAGTATCGGTAGAAAAGAGTCAAGATGATTTGGAAGAGTTACAAGGGTTTGACTTGCTAGAATTAGAAACGCAACTACACATTTTGACGGATAAGCTAAAGAAAATTCAAGTGCAAACTGGACAGCTTCAACAAGAAATTAATGCTGATAAACAAAACAAAATAAAGCAACAAGGGCTATTAACGCAGATAGCAGATGAACAAAGTGCTTTAGATGATTTAGCGTATTTAACTAGCTTAATCGGATCTGCTGATGGTGCTAAATTTAGGCGTTTTGCACAAGGTTTAACTCTCAATCATTTAGTGTATTTAGCTAACGAACAACTTAACAAGCTAGATGGTCGCTATCAATTACAGTGTCAGCCAAATGAAACCTTAAGCTTGTCCGTTCTTGATACGTGGCAAGGGGATAGTATTCGTGATACTAAAACACTTTCAGGCGGAGAAAGCTTTTTAGTTAGTTTAGCCTTGGCTCTAGCACTGTCAGATTTGGTTAGCAATAAAACCAGTATTGACTCACTATTTTTAGATGAAGGGTTCGGTACATTAGACAACGACACTTTAGAGATAGCTTTAGACGCGTTAGATAACTTAAATGCTACGGGCAAGATGATTGGTATTATTAGCCATGTTGAAGCATTAAAAGAGCGTATAGCGGTACAAATTAAGGTAGAAAAACAAAGTGGCTTAGGTGTGAGTGTATTAGATAAGCAGTTTTCAGTGTAACTGCTAATTTAAAATTAAACAGGACGCGGATTAATAATAGTGGAAATTTGGATTTATTTCACCTTACTTGCTGCAACGATGCAAGCTGTACGTACTGCAGGACAGAAACAGCTCTCTGGTAAGTTAAACTCGATGGCAACGACTGCAGTTAGGTATGTGTATGCATTGCCATTTGCGTGGGCATATTTAGTATGGATGCTATCATTTAAAGAGATAGAAACACCTAAACTAAATAATGCGTTTTTAGTTTATGCGCTTATTGCTTGTGTTACGCAGATTATCGGTACCGTTTGTTTAGTGGCGGCATTTCGATACAAAAATTTTGCGGTAGCAACGAGCTTAGCCAAAACGGAAGCCATTCAAGTTGCTGTTGTTGGTGCGCTATTATTTTCAGCTCCTTTAAGTTTTATGGGCTGGTTTAGTGTTATTGTCGGTGTTGTTGGCGTATTTTTAGTCTCAAAAGTTAAATTTAACTTTCGCAATGTTATGGCAGGCTCTGATGCGATGACAGGTTTGTCTTTTGGCTTAGGAGCAGGGCTAGGCTTAGCAATAACCACTTTATTGATAAGAGAGTCTAGCTTGGCGCTTAACACTGATTTAATGGTCAGTGCTGCAGTTACCCTCGTGTTTATGATCACGGTACAAACTTTTATCTCACTTGCCTATGTGTATTTTCAAGATAAATCACAATTAGGACTTATGTTAAAAAACTGGCGCTTATGTCTTTTTGTTGGGGTAACAAGCGTTTTAGGATCTATTGGTTGGTTTACGGGTGCAAGCTTTCAAACAGCAGCCTACGTTAAAGCACTTGGGCAGGTAGAGTTCTTTATCACCTTAGCGTTAACCTATCGTTTGTTTAAAGAAAAAATAACCGCTATTGAATATTTTGGTATGGGTTTAATTATATTAAGTGTAGTTATTTTGCTTTTGTGGGCGTAGATAGATTAAACTGCTCTGAAATACAAATCGTTTAAAATTGAAAGAGATTAAAATGAAAATCACCGATAAAACCGTTGTTCAGTTTCATTACGTGTTAAAAGATGAAGCGGGTAAAGAATTAGAATCCTCTCATGGCAGTGATCCTCTTGCCTATTTACATGGCGCCAACAACACATTAGTTGGCTTAGAGAAAGCGTTAACAGATAAAGAAGCAGGTGATAAATTTAGCGTTACATTACAGCCTGAAGATGCTTATGGTGAGCGTCAAGAAGATATGGTACAACGCGTACCGGTCAAACATTTAGACGGTTTACCAAACAAAAATGCAAAATGGAAAGCAGGAATGATTGGTGTTGTTCATACTGAGCAAGGCCAACGTCAAGTAACCGTAATCAAAACAGGGAAGTTTATGGTAACAGTTGATATTAATCCACCTCTTGCGGGTAAAGTATTAACGTTTGATGTTGAAGTGCTTGATGTAAGAGCGGCAACTGATGAAGAAGTGACACATGGCCACGCCCATGGTGTTGGTGGTCATCACCACTAAGTCTATTTAGTCGATATTGGTGTAGTCAATATTAACTGACTTAAATACGGTTAATAAGATAGCTATGGTAAATTTAATTATTAGGTAGCAAAATAAAAATGATAAAAGTAATTATTGAGCGTGTACTCGCTGAAGATATGGAAAGTACATACGATTCTGAAATTCGCAAAAGCTTAACAGCAGTAATGACGGCCAAAGGTTATATTTCTGGTGCATCATACAGCAATATTGATAACCCAAATATTAGAACAATTATCACCAACTGGGATAATGTTGGTTGCTGGAGTCGTTGGCATAAATCCAAGACACGTCGTGAAGTTAATAAAGCGATTACTTTAATGTTAATACAAGACGAAAAAATTAAAGTATTAATGACTCAGTCATTATGAGAACGTTGCAGACAAAATCACTTGATGATACCAAAGAACGTTTACTGTTCATTATGGTTCATTATGG
>DPHE01000063.1:0-28674 GCA_003521815.1 Colwellia sp. | reverse complement strand
GTTCATTATGGTTCATTATGGCGATTGAAACAGCACGTTGTTTAGAAGAAGGGGTTATTCGCTCGACAGGTGACGGCAATATTGGCTCGGTATTTGGTATTGGTTATCCTTATTGGCAGATGGCACATTACAGTTTATTAACCAATATGGTCTTGAACAATTTATCGTTCACGCTGAATAGCTAACTTGCTGTTATGGTAACGTTTCAATGTACCTGCATTATTACGTAAAATTTTAGAAAATAGTGAGAGTGTCTAATGGCTAATCAATTTTTGGGAAAGCCACTTAATCAATTAAAAGTTTTAGACTTTTCAACCTTATTACCTGGGCCTTATGCCACGATGTTAATGGCAGATATGGGTGCAGAGGTGTTGCGTATTGAAGCTATTGGTCGTCATGATTTAGTTAAAGCGTTTCAACCACAACAGAATGGCTGTTCATATGCGTATTTAACCCTTAATCGTAATAAACAAGCGATGGGTTTAGATTTAAAGCAAGCAGAAGCGGTTGAAATTGTTAAAAAGCTTATTGCTGAATACGATGTGGTTATTGAACAGTTTAGACCAGGTGTTATGGTCAAGCTGGGTTTAGATTACAATACCTTAAAGGCCATCAATCCTAAAATAATTTATTGTTCAATTACCGGTTATGGCCAAGATGGTTGCTATAAAAATAGAGCAGGGCACGATATAAATTATCTCGCTTTAAGTGGTTTAGCTAGTTTTAGTGGGACTCAGAAATCCGGCCCAGTATTAAGTGGTACTCAAATAGCTGATATTGCCGGCGGGTCACATCATGCCGTAATGGGCGTGCTTGCTGCCGTTATTCAACGTAGTATTTCGGGTAAAGGACAGCAGATTGATATTAGCATGACTGATGCCGCTTTTGCTTTAAACGGCATGTTTGGCGCGGGCGCTGTTGGTGCTGATATCGATCCTGAGCTAGGCCAAACTGTGCTTAATGGAGGTTGTTTTTATGACTATTACCAAACAAGAGATAACCGTTATTTATCTGTTGGAAGTTTAGAACCAAAATTTTCTGCGTTATTTTTTGATCATATTGGTCATAGTGAATGGCTGAAACGAACAAGTGTTGTCGATGTAAATGAACAACAAGCATTGAAAAAAGATATCTCAGGGGTAGTCGCACAAAAAACGTTAGCTGAATGGATGACACTATTTGATCCCCTTGATGCATGTGTTGAACCTGTATTAACGGTATCAGAAGCGGCTAAATCTTCTTTAATGGTAGAACGAAATATGGTGGTTGATGTTGTTTCACTTACCGGTGAAAAAGTTAAACAAATTGCCCCAGCAATTAAATTTATTGATTCGACTCAAATAACTAAAGGTAACGATATGTATGTATCTGAACCTAACCAAGCCTCAACCACTGAAATATTATCAAATATTCAATATAGCCCCGATCAAATTAATAATTTATTACAAAGCCATGTAGTGAAATAAACTTATCCCTAAATATTTTTACCAGCAAATGGGTGACAAAGGTTTATTAAGACAAATAACGAGGTCAATTATGTTAAATAGAAGTTGAAAAGCAGAATTTTTCTGCTTTGATGTTTGAGTTCACAGGTAATAGTGCATGTTAACCCTATCTCGAAAAGGGGGCGTTTGGATTTTTCAGTTTTACGAGTTAGTTTGTAACTCATAGAAACCTACTTCATCAAACGTGTGCGTCGGCTTTTCCTGCAGTGCATTTGATATTGGTAATATCATACGGCATATCAATCATGCCTAAACTACCTTCAAAATTAATAACTTTCGCTTTAGTATTAAAGGTAGATCTAATAGGCGGTAATGCTGTTTTGTGCAGCCATGAAGTTACTTGGCTGTTTTTATCGAATCCGGCTTCAAGTTTATGGTAACTTATTCCATGATAATAACCATTTTGAATTTCATCTTCGCGCGTCCACAGTACTTTTACAGGTAAAGCTAATTGCTTAGAGATAATCGCAGCTTCAGCGACAAAGTCGGGTTTTGATTTTCTGCCAAACCCACCCCCTAATAAAGTGACATTAATAAATACTTTTTCAGTTGGTAGTTCTACAGCTTTTGCAACCTTACCTTGTGCTGATTTCGGTGTTTGGGTGCAAGCCCAAGCTTCAATAATTCCATCATGATAATGTGCGGTACCCGCAGGAGGTTCCATCGGTGCATGGACTAATGCTGGAACATAATACTCTGCTTTTAGTGTTGATGATGCGCTAGCTAAAACTGCAGTTGTATCGCCTTTATCTCGGAGAATTTTTTTAGGCGAATCACAACTTACTTTTAGCATCTCTTTATATGTTTTTGAATCGTATATTTTGTGGTTGCTTACTTCCCATTCTATTTTTAAGGCTTCTCTACCTTTAATTGCAGACCATGCATTTGTTGCTATAACAGCAATGCCACCAAGGGGATTAAACCCGACAGGCTCTTTAATATTTTCAAGTTGAATAACCTTTATGATGCCTTTTAGATTCATTGCTTGGCTATCATCAAAATTTTTAACTTTACTGGCTAGTACCGGAGGTCGGGTGATAACCACATACACCATATTATCTAGTTCAACATCATACCCGTATGTTACTTTACCCGTGGCAATATCTTGACAATCAACAAGCTTTACATTAATTATTTCCAATAAATTTAAAATCAGCTTTGTTTTTTAAAATAATATCTTTAGGCTCTGGCACAGGTAATGTTGAAGCTATCGCGACTAAGGCACCAAATTCAACTGATTGTTGAGATGGTGGGTGGGTAACTTTTCCTGCTATTGCTTTACACTCAGCAATAGGTACCTTCCATAACTGTGCAGCAGCTTGCTCAAGCATCATGCGCGCCGAAGCTCCAGCTTCTCTTAAAGGTTTATAAAAATTACGAATTGACCGAGAACCATCGGTATTTTGACTACCGTACTTCTTATCTCCAAGATCTTGTATTACATTAATTGGTTGCCAATCTGCTTCAAGTTCATCGGCAACGATGATTGGAATACTGGTACGGATCCCTTGTCCCATCTCTGAGCGATGAACGATGATTGAAACCACATTATTACTATTAATTTCAACATATACATTTGGGGCAAACTTTTCAGAGGTTTCTTGTGCAGCAAAAGCTTTTGGTAATAAAGATAGGCTAGGTAAATTAACGCTTAATACCAGCTAAGTGTATAGCAGAAGCGCCTGAAACTTTGTCTAATGTTCTACGCATGCATTTACCATCTATAGAAACAATATCATCTTTCAAGTTCCCTAGCTGATTTACCCACTGGGTGAAAGCTTGATAAAATTCTTTCGGCTTTAAACTATTCAACACATCAAAAAAGTATCATGGCTGGGTATGCCATGCTTTAGATCTAAAAATCCTTTAAACCATTCCACTTTAGAGTTGCCGTATTCCTCAATTTAGCAAAATCATCGCATCCACAAATAATGGCACAGATAGTAATAATATTAACTAAAGGGTGTCGTAAATTTTTTTTTATTCTCGGATCGGTTAATTCACGCAAAGACCATTATATGCCACGATGAGAAGGATCGGTCAATAGATCAAAATTGTTTGCTTGAATTATCACCTAACTGGTGGATTTACCCCCGTTTTCCCTGGCTAACAATTGAACATCGGTGGTTTATTCCTTGTATTCCTATTAAGGCAACGCCACGCAGCGATCGATACTTGCTTTCCACCGATCGGCTGGAATACACCCCATTCTTCGGCAATCCAAACGGTGACTTGTATTGCAGTGGCTGAAAAGTGAATCCATTGCTCGAGTACCGAGCACCCATAAAAAACCCGCCAGGTAAGCAGCGGGTTTTAAGTGATGTTATTGAATAAATATTTAGGTTAGCTAGTCTCCAAATATTTCAAGCATTTCAAGCATTTGGTTATCCAAAGAAATAGGGTTCAAACTTACACCAGAGCTATTCCGTGCCTTAAGTGTTTCTTTACCAAAGTTAAAGGTGACTCCAACGATAAACCGTTTTGTATCGACAAATGAACCGTTCATGTCTTGAAACTTGGCATAAGCACTAAAAGGAGCGCTACTGAATTTGTACTCAACTCCAATGGTCGTGGTATTTATTTCAGATGATTCTCCACTGAACTTTGAAGTCGAATATGAAAGATCTGTTCGAAGGTTGTCGTTAAAGAAATAACGAGCTTCTGCCGTGTTTTTTCGACCAGTTATATTCGCGCTTGAACTAAAAATCGGAATATTAATCTCATCACGAGCTGTGAGACCGTAGACAGTCAGGTTGCCAAAATCATACTGACCCTCAAAACCTGTAAAAGTACGATCTAAAGGGATTGTGATCGAATGACCCTCGATTTCAGCTTTGAAATTGCGAGTCTGATGTATGACGCCGACCAAGTAGTTGTCTTGACGATAAAAGCCGTGCAAAGCCAAGTCATTTGTACGAACCTTTAAGTAGGAATTATCTATTTCTTGGTTGTTAATAACGTTGTCAATTTGAACGCCAAAACCTGTCGAATGAGTGAAAGAAAAACTACCACGGAGAGTAGACATATTGGAACTGTCTGAATCGTTATACGCAGTAATTTTATTTTTGCCGACACCTGCCGACAAAAATCCATCGAAGCTAGACTGGTTTTGAGAAAATACGCTGGTAGAAGCGATCGCAAGGGACGCAATGAGAAGTCTTTTCATTTAACTGTATCCGATATTAAATTTAAAATTATAATATCAAGAACATCAAAAAAATCAAGCAAAAAAAAACATCAAATTTCAAATCTTAATTGGTTCATGATTGTAGCAAATATGCAACACCGCCAGCATAGAAAGCTCGTCAGTAATCTTGATAACTTTATTAGCTGAAGTCCTATTTCATCAACGTAAAAAGGTCTGGCAATGCCTTTTCTATTGCCGTGTAAAAGCGAGACTGCCTGTTTCTCGTTCAACTTGTCTTTCGTTATGAGTCCTGTATAAAATCTCTGCAGGCGACTAAGAATTTGTTTTAGGGGGATGAAGGCGAATAAACTGATAAGGTTGATGTTAATTTGATTTAAAAGCCAAGCTTGTGTTTTATTAAGCTTGGCTTTTTTAATAGATTTTTGAAAGTTAACCAGGCCTGGTGAGATTTTTAACCAGGCTTTGTTGTGGGTTTGGTTAACTACATTTAATTAAATTTGATTTAAGATGTGTCCCAAGATCAATATCAGATCAATGTCAAAAAAGTTAAAAAACGAACCCACAATAATTTTTTCTTGTTTACCCTGGACGTACATAAACCTACATACGGTTTTATGTGAAAAATGTTAATTTTGTGTCGAGCCTCAGCTTACCTTGCTTTCTTAGCTAAAAGCAAAGCATCCCCCCACCAATGCTTCTTGTAGCTACTTTTTTATCAAATGCATATTGGTAAGAGGGTTAACCGTCTCCTGCGTACCTCTACGTTTACAGGCACTTAGTTAACGGCATCGGTTCTGCGTGGCTTATACATAATGCCGCGTTATGAGCAATCACTTCGTGACAGTCCGCTTCGCCACATAACAGACATTATGTACAATCCTCTTGCCCGAGGGGGCTGTGTCGTAGTTATCTGTTTTAGTCTGTCCGCGCTTGGTTTACAGCTTCGGAATTGATTGACCCTACCAGTCGCTACAGCCTGTAACTGAATCTACTCCAATGCTTTGCCATTGAGTAGCTCAATTACTGATCGGCTTTCACTCCTTCACGGTCCAAACAATCCCTTCACCTACAACCAAACAGCTATTTGTTGTGCTTGCTGTATGAAGTTGTTCATTCAAGGTTACAGTTTTTCGGTAACACTTGAAGGAGATATGTAAAAGGGGTTAGTTTCATTCTTTTAAATGTTAATTTCTTTTATATGGAAAAATGAAACGATTTATGCGACTTCAGTACTTGCATTATTTAATACATGCTAGCTCTTATATACTTACTGATTGATAGGAAGTATGCATTAAGATATAGTTCAAGTCTGTAGAGAAAGAGTACTTGAAAGTGTCCCCCAAATGACCCCGAAACCAACTTGAACCTGGCGGACAGTTTGGAGTGGTGACCATTAATGGTCTGCGCCAATACATGAAACGTAAATCCACAAAGTTAAGATGTTATTTCAAAGGTAAAATTTGCTGTCTTTATATAGTGACAAGCGTGATTAACTCAAATATCAACAGCCAGGATTTTTAAATTTATTCCTTTATTTCTCTCTCACACTTGTCTCTATAATTTACTAACAGCGGATGTTAGACCAATCACTTTAATACTGCTTATTCCTTGCATTTTCCACTGAATATTCAAATCATATAAATTCATACCATAAACCTTATCATCGTCCTTCCCTTTTTTGTAAGCCGGTCGGGGATCTTGCGCTAATACCTGTTCAATAAATAAGGCTAAATCGGGATGATTGTTACTGTGTTTTGCTAACGCTATTTGGGCGTGTTCATTAAACGTTACCTTCAAATCAGATGACGGTTGAGTTTGAGCAAAACCGGCGTTAGCTTGAGGTATGGAATCAGAGTAGGGCACGTAAGGTTTTATATCAATGATAGGGGTTTTATCTAATAAATCGATTGCTGATATATTCAGTATCACCTGTTGATCTTTGATGTCTATAGCATCTAATTTCACCACGGACATGCCGATAGGATTTGGCCTGAAGGTAGAGCGACTTGCCAGCACGCCTATTTTTTTATTACCGCCTAAACGCGGCGGTCTGACTAAGGGTTTCCAACCTTGCTCTTGAGTGCCATGAAAGAGAAATAATACCCAAATATGGCTAAACTGCGCTAGCTCTCTAACTAACTCGGGGTTATTGGCGTTACCCGTAAGCGTTATAGTCCCTTTTGCCGAGCTAACTAACCCTGGTTGACGAGGTATAGCAAATTTCTCTTTATAAGGTGAGTTCACTTGACCAATGACGTTAAATTCAACCTTGTTACTGACATCGGTGCCATTCATTATTTTTTAGCCGGCGATTCTATAACAAATGCTTTTGCGTAACAAATAATAATGGCGTGACATTGCTGAGCATCATTACTACTGTTAAGTTTAGTTAATTGTTGTGATGTTAATAACGCACAACCCGTAAAGATAACGCCATTAGCTTGTTGGTTAAATGCTTGACGCCTAGCTTGTGTTCTCGCGTTAATTTCATCAGGCGCAGCATGGTGAGGTTTTATCTGACAATCTTGTCCTTCAACGATACCAATATAATGATAAGGTGTTTTAATCTCTTTTTCTTGTTTATAAATAGCGATTTGAGAAGCGGAAAAATATTGTGTGAAGTTGTTTTTATCTAAATTACTTGATACATAATTATTAGTACAACTTGTGATCATCATTACGAGGATCATGATTAAACTTGCTTTCAACATGATTAAGTTCACTTCATTTTCTGTGTTATATAAAAAAGGTATCGTTTATCACGATACCTTTTTTTAAAATAATGGTGAAAATTTACTTTATTTCACTCGCATACCGGCTTTAGCTCCATCATCCGGGCTTAATATCCATAAATCTTTGCCACCTGGGCCTGCGGCTAATACCATGCCTTCTGACATACCAAAACGCATTTTACGTGGTGCTAAGTTGGCAACCATTACTGTATGTTTACCAATTAAATCTTCCGGCTGATAGGCTGATTTTATTCCAGCAAATACTTGACGAATTTCACTGCCTTCTTCATCTAACGACAGTGTTAATTTTAGCAATTTATCTGCTTTTTCAACGTGCTCTGCGTTAACTATTTTAGCAATGCGCAAGTCAATTTTAGCAAAATCATCAAATTGAATTTCTTCAGATATTGGATCTTCAGCGAATGGGTTCGCTAGGGCTGCGGAGTTATCAACTACTTTTTCCACTTTCTTTTTCTTGGCAGGCTTTTTCTTTTCTTCAGGTGCAGCGCCGCCTAAGCTATCTTTTGACGCTTCAGTCATCGCATTGACTTTATCCATATCGACACGTTGCAATAAGGCTTTAAATTTATTGATTTTGTGATCGGTTAATAGCGTTTTATGTCCTTCCCAAATAAGCTCATCATTTAAGAACGCTGCAGTGCTGTCAGCGAGTACAGGCAATACAGGTTTTAAGTAGATCATTAAAGTACGGAACATGTTGATACCAAGAGAACAAATATCTTGTACCTCTTGTTGTTTAGTTTCGTCTTTAACCAGCTGCCATGGTTCTTTAATGGCGATATATTCATTTATTTTATCAGCAAGTGCCATAATTTCGCGCATGCCACGACCAAAATCACGAGATTCGTAATGGGAAGCAATACTGTCACCCGCAGCCATGACTTCATCCGCTAGGACCTGATCATCGATGTTAGTTGATAACATGCCATCAAAACGTTTGGTGATAAAGCTCGCACAACGAGAAGCGATATTAACTACTTTACCCACTAAATCTGAGTTAACACGTTGTACAAAATCTTCAAGATTTAAATCTAAGTCATCTATTTTTTGGGTTAATTTAGTCGCGTAGTAATAACGTAAGTATTCAGGGTTTAAATGCGCTAAATAGGTACTTGCTTTAACAAATGTACCTTTAGATTTAGACATTTTTTCTCCGTTCACGGTAACAAAACCATGAGCGAAAACAGCAGTAGGTTTGCGGAAATCAGCGCCTTCTAACATCGCTGGCCAAAAAAGACTGTGGAAGTTAATAATGTCTTTACCGATAAAATGATAAAGCTCGGCGTCGGAATCTTTATTCCAAAAACTGTCAAAATCGATACTGCTATCTTTATTACATAGGTTTTTAAAACTACCTATATAACCAATAGGTGCGTCTAACCAAACATAGAAAAATTTACCCGGCGCATTAGGTATTTCAAAGCCGAAATAAGGTGCGTCACGGCTAATATCCCACTGCTTCAAACCTTGTTCGAACCATTCAGTCAGTTTATTCGCCACTTCTTCTTGCAATGACCCACTTCGTATCCACTCTGCTAACATGGTTTCAAACGCAGGTAAGTCGAAGAAGTAATGTTCAGAATCTTTTAATATCGGTGTAGCACCTGAAATAGCTGAACGGGGATTAAGCACTTCTGTTGGTGAATAAGTCGCACCACAGTTGTCACAGCTATCACCATTTTCATTTTCACTTTTACATTTTGGACAAGTACCTTTAACAAATCGATCCGCTAAGAACATGCCTTTTTCAGGATCATATAACTGAGAAATAGTGCGGGTTTTAATATGTCCTTTCGCATATAAACTGTTGTAAATTCTTTCAGAGTACTCTTTGTTTTCATCACTATGAGTTGTGTGGTAATTATCAAAGCTAATGTGGAAGTCACTAAATTCTTTAATACGCTCTTCACGCACACCTTTAATCATTTCTTCTGGTGTTATGCCTAGCTCTTGCGCTTTAAGCATGATTGGTGTGCCATGGGCATCATCAGCACAAACAAAGTAAGTCTCATGTCCGCGCATTCGCTGGAATCTTACCCAAATATCTGTTTGAATATGCTCAAGTAAATGGCCTAAATGAATTGAACCATTAGCGTAAGGAAGAGCACAAGTAACTAATATTTTGCGCTTTTTTGGTAAACTGTTAGCAGAAATAGCTGTAGACATGAATAAATAATGTTTTTTGATGGTAATAATGACTGCAATAGTACAGAATTTAACGTTTATACTCAAATGATTAATGTGATACCTATGCCGCTGCAAAATACAAGGTTTAGGACTGTAGATTGTTTATTGCACAACATCGATCGTATGGTGAGCTGTAACGGCTCATATGCGTTGTTAATGACTTCGATAAGTGCATCTTCAAGTGAAGCGGCTATAACTATTATCTTTAATCAAGGCATTTCCTTTAAGCCTTTTAATTCTCACTAAATCCTGCATTTTGATGTAGCATGGATATATAATATGTTCGGCAAATTCTTCTCTAATAAAAGTTCTCAAAAAACACAAGGCAGTGGTGAGATCAATACTAATGTGCATGTAAGTGATTTGACTGCAACAGACAAAACACAAGTAATAACAGAAACACTCAAAGATTATCGTTCTGAAAATTTTCCTCAAGGTATATTTGCTGTTAGTTCACACTTTCACATTAACGCTATTCCTAAGCAAAGTAAGGCCATTACGGTTGAGTTTATTCTACCTTTTCCTTGCCAAGGTGAGTTAGACGATATTGCGGTTATATTAGCTGATACGTTAAAACAATCGGTTGAATTTTGTGTGCAGTTAAACGTTAAGGCGGTACGTTCCTTTTCATTGGGTAATAGTGGGAATAACATTAAAAACATTATTGCCATTGCTTCAGGCAAGGGCGGAGTAGGTAAGTCTACTACCACCGTAAACCTTGCTTATGCGTTAATTGCAGAGGGTGCTAAGGTGGGGATTTTAGATGCTGATATATACGGTCCTTCTATTCCGACACTACTAGGTTTGCAAAATGCTAAACCCAGCTCAACAGCCGGCAAGTTAATGACTCCGTTAACGGCTCATGGCTTAAGTGCTATGTCGATAGGATTTTTAGTCGATGAAAATGATGCTACCGTTTGGCGAGGCCCAATGGCAAGTGGCGCATTTAATCAATTACTAACTGAAACAGCTTGGCCTGAGTTAGATTATTTATTAATTGATATGCCACCGGGCACGGGGGATATTCAATTAACACTTGCGCAAAAAGTGCCTGTTGCTGCCGCTGTTATCGTTACGACACCGCAAGATATGGCATTAATCGATGCAGCTAAAGGCATTACCATGTTTGATAAGGTGAAAGTACCCGTGTTAGGTATTATTGAAAATATGAGTTACCACTTATGTGATAATTGTGCTCATAAAAGCTATATCTTTGGGGAAGAAGGTGGTCTACAAATAGCTCAATCAAAACAAACACAGTTATTGGGTCAATTACCTCTAAACATGAATATAAGGCAAGATGCAGATTTTGGTCAATCTGACATCATTGAAAATAGCACTGGCGATATTGCTCACTTGTACCGTAGAATAGCGCGTAATATTGTAGGGCAATTATTTTTGCAACTCGATAACGCTAGCCCATTAACCCCAACGGTTGAAATAATTGATTAGTCATTAGCTAAATTTTCAATCAGAGAGTAAGAAAAGTAATTATGAGATTATGTGATAAAGATATAGAGCAATACATAGATGATGAGCTAATCATTATCTCACCAAAACCAGATAAATCAATGATCTCAGGGGTTAGTGTCGATATTCGTTTAGGTAATGAATTTCGTGTTTTTCAAGACCATACCGCTCCCTTTATCGATTTAAGTGCGCCTAAAGCAGAAATGCAAAAAGCAATGGATACCGTAATGAGTGACGAAATCGTCATTAATGACGGTGAAGCCTTCTTTTTACACCCAGGCGAGTTAGCATTAGCGGTCACTTATGAGTCGGTTACTTTACCTGAAAATATTGTAGGGTGGTTGGATGGTCGTTCATCGTTAGCAAGACTAGGTTTAATGGTGCATGTTACGGCACACAGAATTGACCCAGGTTGGTCAGGACAAATTGTCTTAGAATTTTATAATAGTGGTAAATTACCTTTAGCACTGCGTCCAAAAATGAAAATAGCCGCGTTGAATTTTGAGACTATGTCATCAAGCGCAGCAAGACCATACAACAAACGTGATGATGCTAAATATAAGAATCAAAAAGGTGCTGTCGCTAGTCGTTTGAGTGAAGATTAAATAAAAAGGTTCTAGGTAATACCTTCTTACCTAGACTTATTTTTCCTTTGTAAAAAAGATCACAAACACCAATAACTGAATATTGAGGCAACAGAGTTATAGCACTAGGTCAACGTTTGCTTTTCGGTTTTAACCTCTTTAGCTATAACATCTGTTTTCAAGCCGATAACGCAGGCTTCTAACGCATCTATTAGCTTTTTTTTATCATGGTGGCGAGGGCTTTTTTGATGAACCAAATCACGACAAATCACGTTGATTTTACTTGATAAAACAGAGGGATCTTGACAAATAACACTGTCGATAGGTAAACAGCCTATATTCGCTTCAATCCAGTTTAGTTTTTCATCTAGGGTTAGTTTGGCTGCGGGACTATTTTCTAAAACCACATTATCAATAAAGACACAGTGACCTTTTCTATTAGCAATGGCATTACTGATGTCTCTTACTAATAATGGAGGGATAATACTCGTTAAGAAACTACCGGGTCCTAATATAATCAAATCTGCGTTATTGATTGCCTTTATGCAAGGTTCAATAGATTTAACTAATGGCGCCAACAGTAAGTTTTTAGGCATGATTGACATTTCATCAACAGAAATCTCACCAACACGAGAACGACCCTCTGGATAGAAAGCGATTAAATCCGTTGGTGTTTCAGACATAGGGAATACTTTCGTTCGAACGCCTAGTATTCGTCTGACTAGCTCTATCGAGTCTAAAGGTCTAGATTGAACTTCTCCTAAACCATACAAGATAAGATTACCTAAGTTATGTCCGCTTAAATCATCATTACCATCGAATCGAAGATTAAACAGTTTGCTGCCAATAGAGTCTTTATCAACTAATTCAGTTAAACAATTACGTAAATCTCCCCAGGCAATTGAACTACTGCGTTTTCTTAATTTACCTGTTGAGCCGCCATTATCGGTTGTAGTAACAATACCGGTAAGTTTACTTCCCATAAATGACAGGGCTGATAAAACTTTACCTAAGCCGTGACCACCACCAATAGCAACAATATTTAATTTATTTAACTGCATTCTTTTTGTACTTGAGACACATCAATACTTGGTATTGCAAACAATACGCTTATATACTTTAAAAATAAAGTATATAAGCGTATTGTTTGCATCAATGGTTAGTACTTTTAATAACATCTTTGTATTTATTAAAGTTTATAAATTGTACAACTCAAACAGCGGCTTAAGTAAAAAATAAACAAGTTGGTGTTTATATAATCACTCAATCGGTTATTTGTGATTTTTTCACTGTTTTTTTAAAATAAGTGTTGACAGTTTCAAGGCTGCTGCTTAGAATGCGCCTCGTTTTCAGCAAGTGTTCATTTATTTAAATAGCATATGGTTGGGAATATCTTTCTTATGAAAGGACGTATTAAATAGCTATTAGGCCAGTTATTTAATATGACCGTTTGAATTACTTCCTTAGATGGGAATATTTAAACAAGCGGGGCTATAGCTCAGCTGGGAGAGCGCTTCGCTGGCAGCGAAGAGGTCTGCGGTTCGATCCCGCATAGCTCCACCATATTAGGTTTTTTGTTATTAATTTTTTATGACAAAAAATAGATAGTTTTAACTTGCTAGCAAGTTTTAGTGTCCCTATCGTCTAGAGGCCTAGGACACCGCCCTTTCACGGCGGTAACAGGGGTTCGAATCCCCTTAGGGATGCCACTATTATCTTATTTTGCTTTTAAGCAAAGAAAGGTTAAGTTTGTTCACACTTATAAAAAATGAGCAAAAACTATTTAGTGATTGATTATATCGTTTAGTTTTACATACTAGATATATTTTTACTAAAATGTTGGATTTATTCAACAAGCGGTTTTAGTGTCCCTATCGTCTAGAGGCCTAGGACACCGCCCTTTCACGGCGGTAACAGGGGTTCGAATCCCCTTAGGGATGCCACTTTTTTTAAATAGAAATATTGAAAGTAAAGTGCATAAAAGTGATATAGTTTCTTATGCTATGGATTTTAATCTAAAATAAGAATTTAGAGTTTTAGTTTTTCAATAAGTCTATTGTTATGAGGCTGAGGATAATTAAATCACCAGAGTGATCTGGTAGATAGTTTGTATTAGCAATAGTTAATCCAGTGTCCCTATCGTCTAGAGGCCTAGGACACCGCCCTTTCACGGCGGTAACAGGGGTTCGAATCCCCTTAGGGATGCCACTTTATTTTTAACCAGTTTGAAAGTAAAGTGTACTAAAAGTGATATATAGAAAGCCCACGCAATATACTAATATTGCGTGGGCTTTTTTTTGATCTGACTACAATTTAATCGATATACCTCTTTCATCCCTTTATATACACCATCTGACACTAAATTGTCGACAATAACACTTAAGTCTACTTGATTAATAAATGAAAATCGGTATTATTCATCTTGTAATTATGATTTGTCGACAATGTGTTCTTAAGTAAATTGTAATCAAATCATTTAAATTTTAACCTTGATGTACTTAAATTTATGAAAATAAATAACCCAACTCAACAGCAAGCTGTTACCACAGCAGATAAAGTATTTGAACAAATTCAACATGCAATTGTTGAGGGTGAAATTCCATCAGGAAGTAAAATAAGTGAACCTGGCTTAGCTAAGCATTATCAGATAAGTCGTTCAACATTACGTGAAGCATTAAACCGTTTAGAGAAATGTCATCTCATTGAGCGAAAAGCAAATGTAGGATCTCGTGTTGTTGATTGCTCTATTGAAGGGTTATTAGAGCTTTATATTACAAGGGAAGCACTTGAAGGCATGGCATGTAGGCAAGCTGCATTAAATATGACAGATGAAGAAATTGCTGACATGCAAGCAATGCTTAACGTACACAGTCAAACACAAGAATTGAAAGATGGTATAGCCTATTACCAAGAAGAAGGAGATTTAGATTTCCACTATAAAGTTATATTAGGTAGTCATAATAAACAACTAATCGAATTAATTTGTGGTCAGTTATATCATTTAATCCGCATGTATCGTTGTCAATTTGGCATGAATAGTCCTAGAGCTAGTCGTGCTTTTGATGAACATTCACGGATAATCCAGGCAATTGCAGATAGAGATGGTGAGTTAGCAGAAATGTTAATGCGTCGTCATATTGCTGCATCACGTAAAAATATAGAAAACAAGATAGCAGAAGAAATTATTCACAAAGATCGATCAAAAATTTAACTTATTAAGTCTTAAGAGGAAATACATCATGACAAGTAAATTATCAGCGGGCGCAAAATTTCGTCAAGCACTAGAAAAAAATAAGCCACTTCAAGTTGTTGGTACTATTAATGCTTATAGCGCAATGATGGCAGAACAAATTGGTCATCAAGCTATCTATTTATCAGGTGGCGGTGTTGCTAATGCTTCTTACGGTTTACCTGATCTTGGTATGACATCTTTAAATGATGTTGTTGCTGATGTTCAACGAATTACTGCTGCGTCAAGCTTACCTTTACTTGTTGATATTGATACAGGTTGGGGCGGAGCATTTAATATTGCGAAAACAATACGTGATATGGAAAAAGCAGGTGCAGCAGCCGTTCATATTGAAGATCAAGTTGCACAAAAGCGTTGTGGACATCGTCCAAACAAAGAAATTGTTTCGACTGAAGAAATGGCTGATCGTATCCGCGCTGCAGTCGATGCACGTATTGACCCTGATTTTTTCATTATGGCGCGTACTGATGCGTTTGCTCAAGAAGGTTTAGAAGCCGCTATAGAACGTGCTAAAGCCTATGTAGCAGCAGGAGCTGACGGTATTTTCGCTGAAGCTGTTCAAACAGAAGAGCATTACCGTGCTTTTTCAGCGGCATTAGATGTTCCTATTCTTGCAAACATCACTGAATTTGGTCAAACCGAATTATGGAATAAAAAAGAGCTAGGTGAGTGGGGCTGTGGCATGGTGCTTTACCCATTATCAGCTTTCAGAGCAATGAATAAAGCTGCTGAATTAGTTTACAAAACACTTCTAGCTGATGGTGACCAAAAAGCAGTAGTTGATACCATGCAAACACGTATGGATTTATATGATTATCTTGGTTACCACGATTATGAGCAAAAACTAGATTCGTTATTTGCTGATGGAAAAAATAAGTAATTTACCTATAAAAAAATTAAAGAATAAGGAAAAAATTATGTCAGAGAAAAAAATTGGTGGTGCAGGCTTACGTGGTCAAAGCGCAGGTGAAACGTCTTTATGTACCGTTGGTCAATCGGGTAGTGGTTTAACTTATTGCGGTTATGATGTATCAGATTTAGCTGATAATGCGACTTTTGAAGAAGTGGCTTACTTATTATTCAATGGTGAATTACCAAATGTTAGTCAACTAGCTGAATATAAAGCTGAATTACTAGCTATGCGCGATATTCCGCAAGCACTAAAAGAAGTGTTAAAACTTATCCCTCAAGAAGCTCATCCTATGGATGTTATGCGTACAGGTTGTTCTTTTTTAGGTAACCTTGAGCCTGAAGTTGACTTTTCTGAGCAAAATAAAGCTGCCAATCGTTTACTAGCTGCCTTTCCAGCAATCATGTGTTATTGGTACAAATACTCACATGACGGTGTTGAAATCGATTGCATGAGTGATGAAGCTTCATTAGGTGGGCATTTTTTACGTCTTCTAAATGGTGAAAGCCCTTCAGCTCAACATGAACGAGTTATGGATGTTTCATTAATCTTATACGCGGAGCATGAATTTAACGCTTCTACTTTTACTGCGCGTGTTTGTGCATCTACATTGTCAGATATGTTCTCATGTATTACTGGTGCAATCGGCACACTTCGTGGTCCTTTACACGGTGGTGCAAATGAAGCAGCAATGGATATGATTGAGAAGTTCAACTCGCCAGAAGATGCCAAAATACAAATGGCTGGCATGCTAGAACGTAAAGAGAAAATTATGGGATTTGGTCATGCCATTTACCGTACTTCAGATCCACGTAACGTTATTATTAAAGCTTGGTCAGAAAAATTAGCAGCTGAAAACGGTAATACTTCACTTTATGATATCTCTGTAGCTTGTGAAGAATTTATGTGGGATACCAAAAAATTATTCTGTAATGCAGATTTTTTCCATGCATCAACATACAACTATATGGGTATTCCAACTAAACTGTTTACACCTATTTTTGTATGTTCACGTTTAACTGGTTGGGCTGCACATGTAATGGAACAGCGTGCTAATAACCGTATAATTCGCCCATCAGCTGATTATACTGGTTCAGAGCCACGTAAAGTAAATCCAATCGCAGAAAGATAAACAACAGATTTGGGTATCGAGTTACGAATAGCGAAATGCCTCGTAACTCGATACTTGTAACTCGAGAATATATATTATGAACTATGATTACCGCAAGCCATTGCCGGGTGCAAATATCGATTATTTTGATACCCGATCAGCAATTGAAGACATAAGCACTGGTGCTTATGCAAAATTACCTTATACCTCACGTGTTTTAGCTGAGCAATTAGTCCGTAGATGTGATCCAGCTGCACTTACCGATTCATTGAAACAACTTATTGAAGTTAAACAAGAACTTGATTTTCCATGGTATCCAGCACGTGTTGTTTGTCACGATATATTAGGTCAAACCGCTTTAGTTGATCTTGCAGGACTGCGTGATGCAATCGCTGAACAAGGTGGAGATCCGTCTAAAGTTAATCCTGTTGTGCCAACACAGTTAATTGTAGATCACTCTCTTGCAGTGGAAGCTCCGGGTTTTGATTCAGATGCATTTCAGAAGAACCGTGATATTGAAGATCGTCGTAACGAAGACCGTTTTAAATTTATTGAGTGGAGCAAAACAGCCTTTAAAAATGTTGATGTAATTCCTGCTGGTAACGGCATTATGCATCAAATCAACTTAGAGAAAATGTCTCCCGTTATTCAAGCACGTGATGGTGTTGCTTTCCCTGATACTTGCGTTGGTACTGATTCACATACGCCACATGTTGACGCTTTAGGTGTTATCGCGATTGGTGTTGGTGGTTTAGAAGCTGAAACAGTAATGCTTGGTCGCCCATCAATGATGCGCTTACCTGATATTATTGGTGTTAAATTAATGGGTAAACGTGCACCAGGTATTACAGCAACCGATATGGTACTTGCGATCACTGAATTTTTACGTAACCAAAAAGTTGTTTCAAGTTACTTAGAGTTTTTCGGTGAAGGTACTAAAGATTTAACCATTGGTGACCGTGCAACTATCTCAAACATGACACCGGAATACGGTGCATCTGCAGGTATGTTTTATATTGATGAACAAACCATTGATTACTTGAAACTGACTGGTCGTGAGCCAGAACAAGTTAAATTAGTTGAAACATACGCCAAACACACTGGTTTATGGGCTGACGATTTAGTTGAAGCACAATACCCACGTGTTATCGAATTTGATTTATCAACGGTATGTCGTAACTTAGCGGGTCCATCTAACCCGCATCGTCGTTTAGCGACTGCTGATCTAGTATCAAAAGATATCGCTAAAAACCTTGATGCTTGTAAAGCACAAGAAGCAGAAGGTTTAATGCCTGACGGTGCAGTTATAATTGCCGCTATCACGTCTTGTACTAATACCTCTAATCCACGTAACGTTGTTGCTGCTGGGTTAGTTGCAAAACGTGCAAATGAGTTAGGCTTAGTACGTAAGCCTTGGGTTAAATCATCGTTCGCTCCTGGTTCAAAAGTAGCCAAACTTTACTTAGAAGAGGCCGGTTTACTTTCTGAAATGGAAAAACTAGGTTTTGGTATTGTTGGCTACGCCTGTACAACTTGTAATGGTATGTCAGGTGCATTAGACCCTAAAATCCAAGAAGAAATCATCGAACGTGATTTATACTCAACAGCTGTATTATCAGGTAACCGTAACTTTGATGGTCGAATTCACCCACACGCAAAACAAGCATTTTTGGCGTCACCGCCTTTAGTTGTTGCTTATGCGCTTGCCGGTACTATTCGTTTTGATATTGAAAAAGATGTATTAGGTCAAGACCAAAATGGTAATGACATTACCTTGAAAGATATTTGGCCATCAGATGAAGAAATCGATTCAATTGTTGCGTCAGCAGTTAAGCCTGAGCAATTCAAAAAAATCTATACACCAATGTTTGATTTAGGTGCATTTGAACCAGCTGAAAGTCCATTATACGACTGGGATCTTAAGAGTACTTATATTCGTCGTCCTCCTTATTGGGAAGGAGCCTTAGCGGGTGAGCGTACCATGAAAGGTATGCGTCCATTAGCAGTGCTTGGTGACAACATCACAACTGACCATCTATCACCTTCAAATGCTATTCAGTTGAATAGTGCTTCAGGTGCATACCTTGATAAAATGGGTGTTCCACACGAAGACTTTAACTCATACGCAACTCACCGTGGCGATCATGAAACAACACAACGAGCAACATTCGCTAACCCGAAATTGTTCAATGAAATGTGTCGTGATGAAAATGGAGAAGTTAAACAAGGTTCACTTGCACGCATCGAGCCTGAAGGTACAGAGTCTCGCATGTGGGAAGCTATCGAAACTTACATGGAACGCAAACAGCCATTAATCATCATCGCTGGTGCTGATTATGGTCAAGGTTCATCACGTGATTGGGCTGCAAAAGGGGTTCGTTTAGCAGGTGTTGAAGTTATCGTTTCTGAAGGTTTTGAGCGAATTCACCGTACTAACTTGATTGGTATGGGCGTTTTACCACTCGAATTTACCAACAGTGAAACACGTAATACTTATAACATTGATGGTACAGAAACTTATGATGTTAAAGGTACTACAGAACCAGGTGGAGCGATGACTGTTGTGATGACTCGTGCTAACGGCGAAGTAATTGAAATCCCAGTTAAGTGTCGTTTAGATACCGCGGAAGAAGTTACCGTTTACAACGGCGGTGGGGTACTACAAAAATTTGCCACCGACTTCCTTGAATCAAACGCATAACTAGTTATTTAATTTGATAGCTTCGTTGGAGGTGCTCATTGACGTTCGTCAACTCCGCGCCTCCGCCTTGCTCTAAAATCAAATTCCTGCGTTCTGCATATATTCAATTAATTTTTAAAATGGCACATTTTTTATGAAAAAGAATGTGCCATTTTTGTAATAAATAATAAAAGGACAAAATAATGTCTTCAGTTCCTCAAGTAAAAATTCCTGCTACCTATATTCGTGGTGGAACCTCAAAAGGTGTATTTTTTAATTTAACTGATTTGCCAGAGCGTTGTCAGGTTCCTGGTGAAGCACGCGATAACATGTTATTACGCGTCATTGGTAGCCCAGATCCATACGGTAAACAAACGGATGGTATGGGTGGTGCAACCTCAAGTACCAGTAAAACGGTAATACTGGCTAAATCAGAACAAGTGGATCACGATGTAGATTATCTATTTGGTCAAGTTGCCATTGACAAAGCGTTTGTAGATTGGTCAGGTAATTGCGGTAATTTAACTGCTGCTGTTGGCTCATTCGCTATTATGTCTGGTTTAGTTAGCCCAGAACGTGTGCCAGAAAATGGCATATGTACGGTTCGTATTTGGCAGAAAAACATTTCAAAAACCATTATTGCTAAAGTACCGATGACTAACGGTGAAGTTCAAGAAACAGGTGATTTTGAATTAGACGGCGTTACATTTCCAGCTGCTGAAGTACCTGTCGAATTTTTAGCACCTGTTGACCCTTCTGAAGCTATGTTCCCGACAGGCAATGTTGTTGATCAGTTAGAAGTTCCTGGTGTTGGTACGTTTACTGCGACGATGATTACCGCGGGTATTCCGACTATCTTCTTAAATGCAGATGAAATTGGTTACACAGGTATTGAATTACAAGATGCGATAAACAATGATGACGCCGCACTTGAACGCTTTGAAACCATTCGAGCTTATGGCGCAATAAAAATGGGTTTGATTACAGATATTTGTGAGGCTAAAGCTCGTCAACATACCCCTAAAGTTGCCTTTGTATCTACTGCAAAAGATTATGTTACCTCAAGTGCTAAGCAAGTGAGTGCGACTGAAATAGACTTACACGTTCGTGCCTTATCGATGGGTAAATTACACCATGCGATGATGGGAACTGCGGCTGTTGCTATTGGTACCGCGGGCGCCATTCCAGGTACTTTAGTTAATTTAGCCGCCGGTGGCGGTGAACGTGAATCAGTTGTTTTTGGTCATCCCTCAGGTACATTAAAAGTAGGAGCACAAGCCATTGAAGTTGATGGAAAATGGCAGGTGACAAAAGCGATCATGAGCCGTAGTGCTAGAGTGTTGATGGAAGGTCAAGTTCGTATACCTGGAGATTGCTTTTAGGGGATGCTCTTTAGCCTTTAGATAACAGAACCATAATACTTTAGGCTATATTTTACTTATTTTACTTTGATTTACATCGTAGTCAGTTTATAAAGGGGCTACTTTATTTTAATACACATGTTTTTAAGGATTTTATTTTGGCTAGGTTTTTTAATGTACCGTTACTGACTTCACTCTTTATTTGTGGCTCATTAAGTGCGATCTCCACACATGTATTAGCCGCAACCGTTAGTGTGTCCGATAATTTAATTATCAGTGCAATAAATGATAAAAGTGTAGATAATGGGTATCTATTTAAAAAATCTACGTTTGAACTTAACCAAGGTGATCATGCTTTAGTCATTCGATATAATGACGTTTTTGAAGACTTAGATTTTGGTAGCGAAATACGGGTTCAATCACAAGACTTTATTGTTAAGTTTTCTATTACTGACCAAGAACAGGTTGAACTCAAAACTATCAAAATAAAGAACTTAGCGGCGGCTAAATCTTTTGTGAAGTCACCTAAATTGAGACTACAAGATGAGCATAATAATCTACTTAATTTAACATTAGAAAATCTCTCTGAATACAAATTAGCGAAACAAGTTGATATGGCGGTCAATGCAATCGCTTCAACGAAAACATTTCAAACGATAAACTCTGCATTAGCAGCCTCTTCTGTAATGACAGAAAAAGCGGCAAACACGTCAATACAAGTTAACTCTTTATCTATGTTGAAATACTGGTGGCAGAATGCTTCTGCTGATGAGAAACAACGTTTCAAACAATTTACTAACACAAAGTAAATAAATAAGTAAGGATGTAGGAGTTATCCATGACTAAGTCTTTAATATATTTATTTACAACTATATTAACTATTAGCACCTGAACTACTAGTGCTAATAGTATGGCTTTGAATAGATTAACTCCTAATATGTAACTAAAGTGATAAGTAAGTCATTCAAAGGCAGTTTTAGATAAACTACTGTATGTTAAATTACTGATTAATTATTTTCGTCCCCGTTTAAGTTCAACAAAAATGTCTGTTGATCTAGCATCAAAGCATATCTCTCAGTTGGCAATCAAGTCATTAATACCACTGTTTTGGTTAAATTTTCTAGTCGATAATAAATAAAGCGTATAAATTGATGCTTTGAATAGATAAAAGCTTTAATTTAAGCTACTTTCAAGGTATGTTATGCGTTTTTAGTACTCATCTTTTCATGGCTATTACAATTGACAAAAAAAACTGAGTTTTATCAAGATTTATTAGCGCAAGTTAAAGTAATAATATCAAATGAAACTGATTTTATTGCTAATATGGCAAATATTTCTGCTTTACTCTTTGATGCTCTAACACAAGTAAACTAAGTCGGTTTTTATCGAGTAGTAGACAAAGAACTCGTTCTTGGTCCGTTTCAAGGTAAAATAGCCTGTATTCGAATTCCTCTTGGTGTTGGTGTTGGGGTTTGCGGTACTGCAGCACAAAGGATGACAACTCAGTGTATTGATGATGTTCACCAATTTGATGGGCATATTGCTTGTGATGCTGTCAGTAACTCAGAAATTGTTATTCCTGTTCAAGTTAACGGTGATACAATAGCTGTATTAGACATTGATACTTCGGGTTTTGGACGTTTTGATCGAGATGATCAAATTGGTTTAGAATCAATTGTACAAATATTTGAGAAAAGTTTAATTGCAAGTGAGCAAGCGTTGGAAAAGAACCAGTCAATATGAAAGAATTTGTGGTAATACATGATTATTTAGTCTCCGAATCTGTTGTCGGTGACTGGGATGGTGAAGAAGGAATCGTCGCTGAGAAGGTTAATGAGATTTATCATACACTTTATTACTTAGCTGAAGAAGACATAGAAACCGAAATATTAGAGCAGTTATTAGCTTTAATTTGGGATAACTGGATTGGGCAAGAAGTATTGCCTGATTTAGAATCTGAAGAAATTTATGAGTGGTGTAGACACGTTCTAGATAATAGAGAACAACACCTTCAACGAGAAGATTATTAATTTAACCTATTTAACTAAAATTGTATAAAAGTTGTATTTATGGAAACTGAAATTAAACGTATAAGCACTAAAGACATTATTACCTATTTAACAGAGAAGTTTCCTAAATGCTTCTCGGTTAAAGGCCAAGTAAAGCCATTAAAAATCGGTATTTTTCAAGATTTATCTGAAAAACTTATTGATGATGAAACGGTTAGTAAAACACGCTTACGTCAGGCATTAAGACATTACACTAGCAGTTGGCGTTACCTTAAAGCGATTAAAGTAGGGGCATCTCGTGTTGATATTGACGGAAATGACGTTGCTAAAATTGATGAAGAACAGGCTAACTATGCCAGTAAAACGTTAAAAGAAAGCCAAGAAAAATTTGGTAACAATTCCTCTGCTAATAAAAAAGCCCCTGACAATGGAACGAAGAAGCCTTCTAAAGGTCCTAAGTCTAAAGACAGTGCTAGTAATACCTCAACGACTACCCTAGCAGAGAATAAACGTGATTCGGCGAAGTATAAAGCAGTCAAATCAACTAAGACTAAAGTAGTCAAAAAAGAGTTGCCGCCATTGAAACCAATAGAATTAGCTACAATAACTGTAGGATGTAAGGTTAAAGTTCAGTTAGGTAATTCACCTATGAATGCAACTATTACTGAAATTTCAGGTAGTGATATTAGTGTTCAATTAGACTCTGGCATGATGATAAAAACTAAAATGCAGAACATATATTCATAAATTTACCTGTTAAAGCTTAGTGATGTTAATAAAATAGTTTGGAGAAATATGCATGCAAAAACTTTGTCGTATCGCACTTGCTGTATCTATATCGGTAAGTTTCTCAATAGGTAGTATAAGTGCTTTAGCATTTGTTGATGTAAGTAAAGATCTCATACTACCTGTTTTAGCGCCTGAAAGTCAGCATGCTACGGCAAGTAAGCGTATAACTGCGCGATTTATGCGTGGTCATTATAAAAAAATTAAGATTAATGATGCTTTATCTCAAGAAGTGTTTAATCGATTTATTAAACAGCTAGACTATTCGCGACATGTTTTTTTAGCCACAGACATCACTATTTTAGAAAAACACGGTGTAGAGTTTGATGACGCTTTTGCTCGTGGTAGACTTGATTTTGCGTATGACATTTATAATTTAAATATGCAGCGTCGTTTAGAACGTTATGAATATGCACTTAGTTTACTGGGAACCGTAGATGTTGCTGGAGATGAAAAAATCCAGAATTCACCTTTTAATTATACCCAAGATGACGTTTATTCTTATGATCGTGAAGATGCCCCTTGGGCAAAATCGATAGCTGAATTGAATGAATTATGGCGTATAAAAGTAAAATCTGACGCTTTAAACTTAACGTTAACAGGCAAAGAATGGCCTAAGGTTAAAGAAATATTAACAAAGCGTTATAAATATGCAATTAAACGTTTAAAACAAAGTGAAAGCGAAGATGTTTTTCAATTAGTAATGAACAGCTTTGCTCGTGTAGTGGAACCTCATACCTCTTATTTATCTCCTCGTAATGCAGAACGTTTTCAAATGGAAATGAATTTATCGCTTGAAGGTATTGGTGCGGTGTTACGAGCAGAAGAAGATTATACCGTTATTCAAAGTGTTATTAGCGGTGGCCCGGCTGATCAATCGAAACAATTAAAATCAAAAGATCGTATTATTGGTGTTGCTCAAGGTGAAAAAGATTTTGAAGATATTATCGGATGGCGATTAGATGATGTTGTTGATAAAATCAAAGGTCCTAAAGGTACGACGGTTAGACTACAAGTAATCTCAGGAAAATCTGAAGATATTACAAATTTAAAGATTGTCACCATAGTTCGAGACAAAATAAAATTAGAGAACAAAGCGGCTAAATCGGAAATCTATTTTGAAGGTGCAGGCACTGAAGCTGCAGGTCTTGATGATAAAAGCAGTTTAGGTAAAAAGTTGGGGATCATCACTATTCCAAGTTTTTATAATGACTTATCTCGAGATGTAAAAAAAGAAATAGAAAAGTTAAAAGAACAAGAAGTGCAGGGGATTATTATTGACTTACGCGGCAATGGTGGAGGCTCGTTACCTGAAGCGACACTATTAACAGGTTTATTTATCGATAAAGGCCCTGTAGTACAAATTAGAAATGGTGCTAATCGAGTGGATGTTCTCCGTGATAAAGATGGCATTAGTTATTACCAAGGCCCTTTGACGGTTATGGTTGACAGATACAGCGCTTCAGCATCAGAAATTTTTGCTGCAGCGATACAAGATTATGGACGAGGTGTGATTGTTGGTGAGCATACCTTTGGTAAAGGTACTGTGCAACAACATCGAGGTTTAGGCAGAGTATATGATTTATATGAGCAGCCATTAGGGAGTATTCAATATACCATCGCTAAGTTTTATCGTATTAACGGCGGTAGTACACAACATAGAGGTGTATTACCTGATATTGCTTTCCCTTCTGCTGTTGACCCTAAAGAGTGGGGTGAAAGTAAAGAGGAAAATGCCTTGTCATGGGATCAAATCGATAAAGCGCAATACACCAAACTTAATGATATTAATACAGATGTTAATTATTTAACTTCGTTATATCAGCAGCGTATTAAAGATAATAGTGAATTTAATTATTTACTTAATGATATTAAAACGTATAAAGCTGAAAAAGACGATAAAATTATTTCACTTAACTTAATGACGCGTAAAGCTAAACGTGAAGAGCGTAAAGTAAAGCAACTTATTCGCGCTAATGAACGTCTTGTCAGTATGAGTAAAGAGAAAATAACCACGCTTGATGATTTACCTGATGAATTAGATGAATTAGACCCATTCTTAGATGAAACGGCACGTATTACTTTTGATTTAATTAGTTTAGGTAAAATAGCTAAAAAATAAAAACAACAAAAAACTGTGTTAGATAGCCGCCTACAAGGCGGCTTTCTTGTCTCTAAAGCATAATATTATTATTTAAAAAAACGCATGAAAATGAAAAATCACATAAAAAAGATAATAAAAGGTTAATGTAAAATCATGTCAAAGCAAGCAGATGATAAAATCAATCCTAAAGAGCCGAGCATGTTAGATGCTTTTATTCCCGTTATATCGTTAGTTGTACTTCTCGCCACCGCGGTAGTGTATTTTGGTAATGACTCATCTTATGGACCTAATCAAATATCGTTGTTGCTTGCCATGGGTATTGCGGCGATTATAGGCATTAAAAATGGTTATCGGTGGCATGATATAGAGAAAGCTATTATTAGTGGTATATCTCTATCGCTTGGCGCTGTGCTTATTCTGCTTGCAGTTGGATCGCTCATTGGTACTTGGTTATTATCGGGTACAGTGCCTACTATGATTTATTATGGTTTACATATACTTGATCCCAGTTGGTTTTATGCGGCAGCCTGTATTATTTGTGGCATTGTTGCCTTAAGTATTGGTAGCTCTTGGACCACAGCCGCAACTATTGGTGTGGCGTTAATTGGCATTGCACAAGGATTATCATTAGACCCTGCTATTACTGCAGGTGCTGTCATTTCAGGCGCCTATTTTGGTGATAAAATGTCACCGTTATCTGAAACCACCAATTTAGCACCGGCTATAGCTGGCAGTGAATTGTTTGCTCATATTCGTTATATGTTTTGGACAACGGTACCTTCTATTTCAACCGCTCTTGTCTTATTTTTAATTCTAGGTTTTAGTGAAGAACCCACCGCAACAACGTCGTCTATTAGTGATTTAAGTAATCAACTGGCTCAACAATTCAATATTAGTTTATTCAATTTAATGCCATTGGTCGTGTTATTATTTTTAGCAATAAAAAAAGTCCCTGCATTTCCTGCTGTCGCTATTGGCGCATTAATGGGAGGTTTATGGGCGGTTCTGTTCCAACAAGAGTTGATTTTACGTTTAGCCAATGGCAATACAGATGTGCTAACAGCTAATATCAAAGTCGTGTGGGCAGCTTTTTTTGATGGTGTGGTTATTGCTACAGGCAATACAGAATTAGATAAGCTATTAAGTGGTGGTGGTATGTCTAAAATGCTCAACACCGTTTGGTTAATTGTATGCGCGTTAAGTTTTGGTGCCGTATTAGAACATTTAGGAATGTTACGCAAATTTGTTAATGTAATTCTGGCTACGGCAAAATCAACAGGTAGTTTAATTGCGAGTACGGTAGCAACATGCATCGGCACAAACTTAATTACAGCTGATCAGTATATTTCGATAGTGATGCCAGGACGCATGTATAAAGAGGAATATCAACGACGTGGTTTACATCCTCTTGTATTAAGTCGTACGCTAGAAGATTCTGGTACCATAACGTCACCGCTTATTCCGTGGAACACTTGTGGCGCATATATGTATAGCGTGCTATTAGTAAACCCACTTGATTATATATTTTATTGTTTCTTTAATTTAATTAATCCGATATTAGCTGTCATCTATGGCTTCATTGGTTTTAATATTAAAAAAATTGCTACCAAAACTTAATTGTATTCTAGCCTGCATAGCAGGCTATTTTGTAAAGGATGATCTATGACTCGCTCAACTGCTCGATATTTAGCTGATTACAGCCCTGCAAGTTTCACCATTAAAACAGTGAATCTAACCATTGAATTAAATGATACCAGTACCCAAGTTGTTAACGAATTAACACTTAACCGACAAGGTGAACACCAAGAAAATCTAATTTTAGATGGTGAGAAATTAACGTTGGTTTCTGTGTCAATTGATAATGAACTATTATCAATTGATCAATACCAACAAGCAGACCACAACCTAATTATTAAAACGGATAAAAATAACTTTACGCTGACTATTGTCACTGAAATAAATCCGGTAGATAACACCTCACTTGAAGGGTTGTTCAAATCAGGCGGTGCTTTTTGCAGCCAATGTGAAGCGGAAGGTTTTCGCCGTATTAGCTATTACCTAGATAGACCTGACGTAATGGCTATATTTACCACCAAAGTGATTGCCGATAAAACGTTATATCCTTACCTTTTATCAAATGGTAATAAAATTGACCAAGGGGAACTAGCCGACAACAAACACTTTGCAACTTGGTATGATCCCTTTCCAAAACCATGCTATTTATTTGCTTTAGTGGCAGGAGATTTTGATTTATTAACCGATACATTCACCACGTGTTCAGATAAAGAAGTGGCTTTAGAGATTTTTGTTGATAAAGGTAATTTACATAAGGCTGAACATGCGATGACATCATTGAAAAAATCAATGGCATGGGATGAACAAACCTTTGGCCTAGAATATGATTTAAATATTTATATGATTGTCGCCGTCGATTTTTTCAATATGGGCGCTATGGAAAATAAAGGCTTAAATGTTTTTAATAGTAAATATGTTTTAGCTGATAAATTATCTGCAACAGACACCGATTATTTTAATATTGAAGCCGTTATTGCTCATGAATACTTTCATAATTGGACAGGTAATCGAGTAACTTGTCGTGATTGGTTCCAATTGAGTTTGAAAGAAGGCCTAACCGTTTTTAGAGATCAACAATTCAGTGCTGATATGCATTCAAGTTCTGTTACACGTATTCAAAATGTACGTGTTTTACGTTCATTACAATTTGCTGAAGATGCGGGCCCAATGGCACATCCTATTCGACCAGAAAAAGTATTAGAAATGAATAATTTTTATACTTTAACAGTATACGAGAAGGG
>DPHE01000049.1 GCA_003521815.1 Colwellia sp. | reverse complement strand
CTCATTGCTTTATTACTCAGTTATGACAGTTTTGTTGGTGAACAAGAAAGTGGTACTTTGCTATTATTACTCACGTACCCTTTAGGTAAAAGCCAATTGTTATTAGGTAAATTTATTGGGCAAGGGGGCATTATTGCTCTTGCTACGTTCCTTGGTTTTGGTGCATCTGCTTTGTTGTTATATTTCCAGTTAGGAGATACTGACATTTTTAGTGCGTTTGGTTTGTTTATCATCAGTGCAATATTATTGGGGTTAAGCTTTACTGCTATATCTTATATCATTAGTCTTTCTGTGAGTGAAAAATCCAAAGCAGCAGGCTTTGCGTTGATTACTTGGTTCTTGTTTGCTCTTGCATTTGATTTAGCATTACTCGCTTTATTAGTGGGAGTTGAAGGCGGTGTTACGCAACAAGGTTTAACGCAGTTAATGATGCTAAACCCGACTGATATTTTCCGATTAGTTAATCTATCAGGGCTAGACAGCCGTGATGTAAATGGTTCATTAGCTGTGGCCATCAATGCCAGTTTATCGCAATTTCAGTTATTATCGGCCTTAGTCGCTTGGGTTGTTTTACCGTTAACGGTCGCTATTTTTATTTTTAAGAAAAAAACACTTTAATCTATTTATCGAGAATTTTTATGATGAAACTTTATAAATCACTAACCTTCATTACTGTGTTTACTATCGCAGTGACTTCGTTAATATCGTGCTCTGACAAGGCAGAAAAAAAACAAATGCTACATAAAGCGGTCGCTATGGAGTCTGGAGATGAATGTCATTTATGTGGCATGTTAATTACCCGTTTCGATGGACCTAAAGGTGAAGTGTTTCGTAAAGAAATGGGAGATAAGGTTTTTAAATTTTGTTCAACGCTTGATATGTTTAGTTACTATTTAGATCCTGAAAACAAACGCAATGTTGCGCAAATTCTTGTACACGATATGAGTAAAATGCCTTGGGGTAGTGACAGTATTGATGACAAATTTTTTATTGATGCTAAAACAGCGTGGTATGTTTTGGACTCAGAAAAAACGGGTGCTATGGGTAAAACTCTAGCCAGTTTTAGTCAGCAAAGTGATGCGCAAGCATTTACCAAAGAGTTTGGTGGGAAAGTAATAAGCTTTGCAGAAATTAATTATGATGCCTTAATGTAGCCGTTTTATTCGGCTTTGCCTGAGCAGGTTGATGTCATTGTCACCTATTATTTATTTAATGGTAAACCCAGAGAATATGCTAACTACAATGAAGTCTTGCGGTTTTGTGTTTATTGCTTGCGTGCTAGTACTTGGCAAACTAATAATCAATATGAAAATCTTATTAAAGGAAGTTTAATTTTAGATTTAGTTGAACCGAAAAATAAGCGTTTAGTTTGGCGTAGTGCTTATCCGTTAAATATTGACGTTAAAGACAATAGTGCAGAGTTAAATGAAAAAATACAACAAGCAGTAAGCGTAATGTGGACGATGTATCCTCAAAGTAAAAGTCTCCCTAATTAATCGGTATAAGTTGGTCAAAAAACTATTCAAGATGTTCTTCACTGTTTATAATGTCTATCTAAAGTAAACAATTATAATCAAGCTGAGAAAATACGTATATGAACTTCCCTTCTGATGAAACTGGTCAAGTGTTAACAGAAATGCAGCAAGCAGGTATTGATCTTAGCATCTCGCATGATGTGGTTTTTTATCATTTGTTTGAGCAGCAAACTCAAGCGCAAGCAATGGCTGATTTTGTTAAGCAAAATATAGCTAATGTTAACGTGAGTGTTCATGCCGATGAAACGCCCAATGTTTGGGATGTTGACTGTACCGTACCAATGGTTCCAAGCCATGAAGCAGTCGTTAAAAAAGAAGTTGATTTTGAACAATTGGCAACTAAATTCTCCGGTTATAGTGATGGCTGGGGAATCGAAGCTTAAACGTTTTTTTGCATTAGTTAATCAACGCTTATATTGTCTTTATCTTGAAAAACACACAGTATATTTATATCCATTAAATTACTGTTTTTTATTCTATTTCTCCATAATATCAAAGGCGGGTAGTGACACTCGCCAATAAATAGCGGCCAATCTTAGTAGTAAAGCGCCTAAAATAGCTATTATGGTTGCTTCATTTTCTGACCAACCCAGCAAATGAAATATCACAAATAAACCACCACCAAGTATCGCTGCTAGCGCATATATTTCTTTTTGTAAAACCATTGGAATAACATTACATAACACGTCACGGATCATTCCGCCTGCGACGCCAGTAATTGTTCCCATTACAATGGCGACAGGTCATGGTGAGCGTAGCGCTAATGATTTTTGTGTACCTAATGCGGCAAATAACGCTAAGCCTAATGCATCAGCAATAAGTAAAAAACGTTTAGGAATACGCTTTGGTTGACGAATCAGTAGGATGGTTAATAGAGCGGTGGTTAAAATAACATAAATAGGTTGAACAACCTAAAAAACTGGCGTTTGTAAAATAACATCGCGAATAGTGCCACCACCGACAGCGGTAACTGAGGCAAGGACTACAACGCCAAATGGATCAAGTTTATACCTCCCAGCCATTAATGCCCCAGATAGGGAAAAAACGATAGTACCAAAAATAGCTAGCCAGTATAAAAGATCATTCATGATTATAAAGTATAGTTGTTAGTGAGTATGCTTACTCGTAACAATAGGTAACTTTGCATCAAGCCAACCATTCATATCACCGGTTAGATGACGTAAATCTTTAAAACCATTTTCAGCTAAAATATTCTCAGCAAACTCTGCGCGTCGACCAGAGCGACAATGAACTACCACAGTACTATTTTTATATTGTGATAATTGATTCAGCTTCGCTGCAACGGTGTTATGACTAACGTTAATGGCATCAACAAGGTGGCCATTATTATACTCATCTACAGAGCGAACATCTAACACAACTATATTATGGTTAGGTGCTTTAAGTGCGGTTAATAATTCTTGTTGCGATATTTGTGGTGTCTCACCAGCAAAGACCACGGTGGCAACAAAACTAAACGCTAACATGATAATGTTTTTAATTGTAAACATAAGGGATTTCCTAAAGGGTGATTAAAGTCTGTATTTGTACTATTCTGTATTCGAACTATAGTGTTGTATATTAGCAAAATCTAATTAAAAAACAAAGGTGATAAATCGAATAAAAAACACGCTAATATAAATAATGCTTTGATTTTATTACTCGTATTTATAATAACTGGCTAAAAGAAGGTGTATGCTGAAATTATCTGTTTTTTTTTCCGCTCACCACTAAACTAAGCCAGTGTTTTTCCTTTTAGGGCGTCGAGCATATTGATCACTAACTGAGATGAATTAACCGATGCCGTTTCTAAGTATTCATCAAATGACGTTGGTGATTCTATACCCGCAATATCTGATAACGAGCGAACAATAACAAAGGGGACTTTAAATTGGTGGCAGGTATGAGCAATAGCCGCGCCTTCCATTTCTACCGCTGCCATCGTAGGGAAGTTAGCGCGAGCTTTAGCAATGTCATTTTCTTTAGTCATAAAGGTATCACCTGTGGTAATTAGGCCAAGCATAGCGTTAATATTTGTTAGTTCTTTTATACCGATTTGTGCAGCGTTGACTAATGCAGGGTGAGGTAAAAATGCGGCAGGGTTCGCCGGTAATTGACCTATTTCGTAACCAAAAGCAGTCACATCAACATCGTGGTACCTAACTTCTGAACTGACAACGATATCGCCTACTTTTAATGATGGGTCGAAGCCACCAGCTGAGCCAGTATTGACTACATAGTCGGGTTTGAATTTATCTATCAGTATTGCTGTTGCTAGCGCGGCAGCCACCTTGCCAATACCTGATTGAACAATGACTACATCACTGTTATCAATTTGCCCTTGATAAAAGTTATAACCTGCATGAGTAATGGTTTCACAGTTTGAAATTTTTGCTTTTAAAATAGCCACTTCGGGTTCCATGGCGCCAATAATACCTGCTTTCATTTGATTATCTTCTTTATTTTTACTTAAATATGAAAGAATTATAACCTGACTTTAGCGATAAATCTTTAGAAGACTTATCTGTTTTACTTAAGCCGCTAATGATTGGATGAAGTGTGAAAGTTTAAGGGGTTGTATAATGAGCTTCGCTAGCGTGTAGCGAAGAAATAAAAACCAGCAGGTTGGCTGGTTTTTATTTTAAAACGTTAACAGATAAAGCTAATGCGGTAACATTGCTATCTAATTTATAACTATGTTTTTGGGTATTTTTCTTTTAATGCCGTATATAACTGTTGTTGAAAATCATCGGCGCTGGCATCTAAGGTATTAACTAAATCAGCCAACACTTCATTGTCTTCTTTGCCATGCCAAATTTTAATGTAAGTACCTTCTTTGTAACCATTATCTTGACGGAAAAAGTTCAAGGTGTTTTTACCAACATATTGACGGAATAATTCATTTAAATCCATGTTCATCAGTGACATACAGTCTGCTAACGCTTTAGCATCAAAAAATTTATTGGTAACGGCAGCCGAGGCTAAATTTTCTAAGGCTATTTTAAAATCATTTTCAGCGGTACCTTGATGTAATTCTTTAGCTAATTTTGTTGCGATACTATCAACAGTACTTCCCGTCATTAAGCGTAAGCTTAAACCAAAGTGAAAAATATCAACCAATTCTAGCTGTACTTGAGCAATGTCAATTTCTTGGTGTTTCCACCATTTCCAACCATGATGATCAAGCATTTCAGCACATTCAACCCAAATGGCACGATACCATTCGTAACCATTCTCGCGCCATGTTTCACTTACACGGCTGTTCATGGCATCTTGCATGGTTAGCATTTGATTGATTTGCTTTTGGGCAACCGATAAGGCTGTAGATAATTGTTCGCTCATTTTATTCTCTGCTGGGTTAATCTAGACAGGGTCATTTTGCCTTAAGGTTAACTGACAAGCAATAAGAGCTTAGTCTTGACTAAATAACTTTTTTCT
This sequence comes from Colwellia sp., assembly GCA_003521815.1. GTDB lineage: Bacteria > Pseudomonadota > Gammaproteobacteria > Enterobacterales > Alteromonadaceae > Colwellia. The sequence goes on along the minus strand of DPHE01000049.1, from coordinate 8,950 downwards.
AACCATCGCGCGGTAGTCTTTTGGCGTTAATGCAAGACTTTGTTTAAATAGGCGTGTTAAATGCCCTTGGTCTTGATAACCCACATGATAAGATATCTCTTGGATAGACAAATTACTTGAAGCGAGTAAGTCTTTTGCTGATTCAATTCGTAGTTGTTGCCAATATTGGGTGGCACGCATGCCCGTTGCTAGCTTGAAACGACGAGAGAAAGTGCGTTGGCTTAAACCAAATTGTTGTGCTAGTTCGGTCAAACCAAGTTCGCTATTTAAGTTAGTACGCAGCCAAAATTGAATTTGTGCAATTAATTCATCCGCGTGCCTATCGACTGCTCCTTCCAAATAACGCTGTTCTTCATAAGGTTTTCGTATTTCATGAGAAAAATTACGCTCTACATTTTGAGCTGCTGCTCGACCATAGGTTTGACTAATAAAATGAACAATAATATCAGCTAAGGCATTTAAACTAGCCGCGCAGTATATGCGTTCAGATTGGGTAATGAAGAAGTCTGGTTTCAACGCAACTTTAGGATAATCACGCTGAAATTGTTCAACATAATGCCAATGTGTTGTGGCGCTATGATTGTCCAGTAAGCCTGATTCAGCCAAAAAACAAACGCCAGTACCCACGGCAAGTAAGGTTGCGCCATGCTGCCAGCAGTAATGAAGCCAAGCAATTAGTTTTTTGTGTTTTTTTAATATCGGTCTGGGGTTTCGCCATAAACTAGGGACTAAAATAATATCTGGCACCTCTATGCGTTCTATGGAGCGTTCGTTTAGCACGACGTCAGGTGAAAATATTAAGCCGGCACGTGAAGTAACGGCGTTACTTTCTTGGCTCACTAGTTGGGTTTTTAGTTTTACTACTGATTTATCATAGCGGTTAGCAAAGGCTTCACCTGCTAATAACATCTCTAGTGGCAAGGTTAACCCGGTTGCTAATACATGTTGGTATATAACTAAACTTACCCGTAATTCGTTCTCTTTCATGACAGCCATAAGATACATATTCTTTTTTTGTTCTGTTTGGCCATTATAGTATATTTTTTGGCTATTTTAGCTTATTATTTTATTGTGCTTAGCTTTACAATGTACCTATTAGAATTATTATCCATTTTATTAGATTAGGTTTTTCATGACTTCATCATTACCTGTAATTATTGGTATGGGTGGCATTAATGCTGCTGGCCGTACTTCGTTTCATCAAGGTTTTCGCCGTATAGTTATTGATAAAATAACTGCCGAGGCGCGCCAAGAAACTTTTGTTGGTTTGGCTAGTTTAATGAAGTTGGTGACTTATAAAAACGGCCAATTGACTGACCAACAAGGTGATGAAGTTCTTGCTAGTGATATTGAAGCAACGTTTGGTCAGCAAATTCTTGATGGTACTTTAATCAGAAAAATAGAAAAAAATCATTTTGATCCGGATGCAACTCACTGGCATCAAAAAATGCATGTTCAACCTGTTGATAACGCAATTGTTTTTACATTGCGCGCTAAAGAATTACCGCACCCGTTACCTAATGCATGGCATGTTACTGACTTAGGTGATGGTAACGTGAGTGTTGAAATCCCTGAAAATTTGACTATCTCTCATGATGCATACCGTGATAATCCTATTAAAGCCGCAGGGCAAATGCCGACTGGTTTTGAGCCTGGCGCACTGTATAATAGCCGCCATCAACCTCGCGGTTTACAAGCGACTATTTTTGCGGCTACTGATGCTATTCGTTCAACGGGTATCGAGTGGGATGCCATCTTAAATGAAATTAACCCTGATCAAGTTGGTACCTATTCCGCCTCTGTTATTGGTCAAATGCATCAAGAAGGTCTAGGTGGTTTATTAAAGAGTCGTCTTTCTGGATCGAGAGTAAGCACGAAACAATTGGCGTTAGGATTAAATACTATGCCAACGGATTTTGTTAATGCTTATGTTCTCGGCAGTGTTGGTACAACATCTACTGCTTCAGGTGCTTGTGCGACCTTTTTATATAACTTACGTACAGCAGTGCAAGATATGCAAGCAGGTCGAATACGTGTAGCGGTTGTTGGTTGTGCAGAAGCACCAGTAACGCCTGAAGTTATTGAAGGTTTTGGTAATATGAGTGCTTTAGCGAATGAAGAGGGCCTGAAGAAACTTGATAAAAGTGATATTGCTGACCACCGTCGTACCAGTCGTCCATTTGGTGAAAATTGTGGTTTTACTATAGGTGAGGGCGCACAATTTATTGTTTTAATGGATGATGCTTTAGCGATGAGTATGGGCGCGAAAGTGATGGGCTCTGTTGCCGATGTTTTTGTTAATGCAGATGGCTATAAAAAGTCTATTACGGCACCGGGACCGGGTAACTATATCACCATGGCAAAATCTGCAGCCTTAGTTCAAAAAGTGTTAGGTAAAGAATCGTTACAAGAGCGAAGCTTTATTTTAGCTCATGGCTCAAGTACACCACAAAATCGTGTTACCGAGTCGTTAATATATGATCGAATAGCGACAAGTTTTGATATTAGTAATTGGCCAGTTGCTGCACCAAAAGCATTTGTTGGGCATACTATTGGTCCTGCTAGTGGTGATCAAATGGCGATGGCTTTAGGTGTTTTTAATGACAACATAATGCCTGGTGTAACTACGATTGATAAAGTGGCTGATGATGTTCATAACGATCGTTTAAATATTGCTACAGACCATTGGCATTGTGGTGATATGGATGTCGCTTTCATCAACTCTAAAGGCTTTGGCGGTAATAACGCCACAGCCGCAGTTTTCTCACCTAAAATAACATTAGCAATGATGTCTAAACGTTACGGCGAGCAATCGATAAATGAATATCAACAAAAACTAACACTTGTCGAGGAAGCACAAGCGAACTATCGCCAACGAGCTAATCAAGGTGAGTTTGATGTTATCTATAAGTTTGGTCAAGGGTTACTTGACGAAAATAATATTGAAATTAATGATGATAGCTTAACTTTTGCCGAATTTAAGCATGCTATTAACTTACCTACAGAAAACCCATTTTCTGATATGGTGTAAACTGTTGAATCATTCTATTTATAACAGAAAAAAGACCGCACAGTAAAAAGCCAGCTTTAGCTGGCTTTTTGTTCTTTTATATCGTGGACTTTTATTACTGAGCTACTTTTACTCGAATTCTGTTACTTGCAACTCTTGTCTCATGTAATGTTGAAATTGCAGATTTAGCTTCTTTGTCGTTAGGCATTTCAACAAAGGCAAAGCCTTTTGATTTACCTGTTTTTTGATCTAGAACTAAGTCACATGCGGCGACAGAGCCATGCGTAGAGAACAAGGTACGGATTTCTTGTTCAGTTGTTGAACGTGAAAGGTTACGAACTAAAAGTTTCATAATGAGCCATGTTGTAGTGTGTTATTGCGATCTGAATTGTCTCATATATTTTAAATAGACCAAATGATTTTATGCATTTAAGCTAAATAATGTATATTAGCGCAGTAACTTTAGAATAGTTAATAATAAACTGTTTACTTATTGAACTAATACCTATATTGTATCCCCGTTATTTATTCTCCTCTCGTTTATTTAACTAATTATCCTTTGCGATAATCCATGTTTTGCCTTTCCCTTTCACAGTCAGTCATCACTAAAATTATAAATGCGTTCCTACGTAAATTAAAAGAGTTCTATTATGTCTTATACCTATAAAGGTATGATTTATTCAATTAAGTCACCTGTTAGATCTATCTCAGTAAACAAACACAATATTGTTGTTACTGATCAAGATGGTTCTAAGTTAATCAAATTTACTAACGTAAACGATTCAAAAAGTTTTTTAGCTTGGGTTTATCAAGTTTAGTTAGCTAGTTCAAAAAACCGTTAGTTAAGAGCTAACCTATATCCAAGCCACTTCAAAATGTAAACTTGAAGTGGCTTGGATCACCATTAGGCGATTTTGTTTTCAGTCGTAACTCCCTTAATTTTTATACCCATACCACCTTATAAACAAGGGAAACAACTATCTTTACGTTAATTACTCACCTTTATCACCTGAGAAAAGTTCAGGATAGATATACTCCGATTATGATAAAAACCAACAAATAAAGCTGTGCATAAAAACAGTGTTCACGATATGCTTGAGCTTATTCATTAAGAATTACTCAAGAGTGGATCACCGTTGAAGTTATATATTGCTGAAAAACCCAGTTTAGGTCGCGCCATTGCAGCAGCATTGACGGATACCTTAGCAACGCCAAACAAAAATCTTAAAACGCATATTGAATTGGCCAATGGGGATGTAGTTAGTTGGTGTGTTGGCCATATTTTAGCGCAAGCGGATCCAGAAGATTACGATGATGCGCTAAAAAAATGGAATGTAGAAACATTACCTATAATTCCACAGGAATGGCAATTAAAACCCATTACTCGTACTCGAGCACAATTAACAGTACTAAGAAAATTGGTTAAACAAGCGGATGAAATTATTCATGCAGGTGATCCTGATCGAGAAGGGCAATTACTGGTTGATGAAGTAATAGAATACTTAAAGGTATCAAAAGCCAAAAAAAGTAAAATTAAGCGTTTACTAATCAGTGATTTAAATTTACCTGCCGTTAAACGATCATTAGCGTCGTTGAAAAATAATAGCGAATTTGTACCCCTTTCTATTTCCGCCTTAGCACGGTCGAGAGCTGATTGGCTCTATGGTATAAATTTAACGCGTGCGTACACATTACAAGGTCAAAAACAGGGTTTTAATAGTGTATTATCCGTTGGTCGAGTGCAAACACCACTACTAGGGTTAGTGGTTAGACGTGAACAAGAAATCAATGAATTTGTCAGTAAACCTTTTTATCAAGTACTCGCTCACCTCAGTGTTAATAAAGTCCCCGAGAATGAGAAAAAAACCTTTACCGTAAAATGGAAACCCAGTGACGCTTGTCAGCAATATTGTGATGACGAAGGGCGAGTTTTAGTGAAAGCATTAGCAATGAATGTTGTTAATAGAATTACTAATCAAGACGCTATTGTCGAAAGTATGAAAACTGAAGACAAGCAACAAGGACAACCTTTACCATTTAATTTATCCAGTTTACAGATAGCAGCGGCGAAGCAATTTTCTATGAATGCTAAACTTGTGTTAGATGTGTGCCAAGCACTTTATGAAAAGCATAAATTGATCACCTATCCACGTTCAGATTGCCGTCATTTACCGAAAGAACAGTTAAAACAAGCGCCGGGGATTATTGATTTATTATCGCAAACTAATTTACCTTGTGCTCAACAAGCAAAAAATGCGGATCAAAGCATTAAAAGTAAGGCGTGGAATGATACAAAAATCACGGCTCACCATGCGATAGTACCTACGGAAAAATCACCCAATAATTGTCAGTTAAACCCTTTTGAAAAAAACATTTACTTGATGATCGTTCGACAATATTTAGTACAATTTTATCCTGTATATCGTTATCAGCAAACAACACTGACTGTCAAAATAGCTCAAGGGCTTTTTAATACTAATGCCAAAATGGAGCAACAATTGGGTTGGAAAACCTTGTTTCCGATGAAGCAAGGGAAAAAAGAGCATAAGGAAAAAAATGAATCCCAAGAAAATTCATTGCCTCGGTTAACCAAAGGGCAAGTATTACATTGCCAGCAAGGTGAGTTAGTAGAAAAGCATACTTCTCCCCCAGAGTCTTTTACTGATGCAACCTTGTTAAGCGCCATGACGGGTATTGCCCGTTTTGTTAGTGATCAAAATATTAAAAAAGTACTAAGAGACACTGATGGCTTAGGAACGGATGCTACGCGTGCCGGTATAATAGATTTACTCTTTAAGCGAAATTTTTTACAGCGTAATGGTAAGCAAATAGTGGCAACTGAAATTGGTATAGCATTAATTAACGCACTTCCAGCAATGGCTACACTGCCAGATATGACCGCACAGTGGGAGGCTTTGCTAACAGCCATCAGTGATAAAAAAGCAAGTTACCTTAATTTTATGCAGCCTCTAATTAATACAGTGACTGAGATGGTGGCGAGTGCAAGCCAGCAATCTTTTACTGGATTGCCTAAAATAGCATTTAAACCGAAGCGTAAAAAAAGAAAATTCACTAAGAAATCAGCTTGAGCGATTAGTGCACTTCCTCTAACCAATTGTTATAGTAAACACTTATATAAATAGATTTAATTCAGTTTAGTTAAAGAGTAATAGTATGATAATACTGCAAAGTGCTATGGAAAAAAGTCAACTTTATCACGTGGATGAGTTTGGCATTAAAAATTACAATTATGGAATATTAGGCTTTGTTTCTTTAGCCGTTTTTGCATTTTTAAACGTTGTTTTAGGTTATGTGACTTTTTTAGCTGAAGCAAGTGTACTTGATTCACCCGTTCAGAGTTATGCTGACGCACTTTGGTTGATGTTGATGTCATCTACGACCATTGGCTTTGGCGATGTTTACCCAATAACATTTATCGGTAGAGTGGCCGTTTTTGTTATGTTTATTTTAGGCGTGGGGATATTAGGTGGAGTAGGTGCTGTATTTGCTAATAAAATATTTGGTTTTGCGGATACTAATATTAAAAATAGGGAATTAAGACAGCAAAATGAAGAAATTTTTGCTCAAAATATTAAAATCCATCGCCAATTAGAGAGACTTGAAGAAAAGCTGGAGTCTCTTTCTTCTAAGTAACTCCCTATCTTTTATACCTTTAATCCTATGAATGACGAGAAGTAGGATTAAAGGTGAGTCAAAAAGTCAATATTATTAGCCAATCTTATTTTTTAGATTGCTCATGTTTTTTATTTGACTTTTCTTGGCGGCGCTCATTCATGATTTCTTGAACATCGCCACCAATATGGCTTTCACCACGCTCTTCAGCTAAGGTGATTTGGCGTTGACGTTCTGCATAACGACTACGTTGTTGCTCGGTTACTTTGTCGTGACAACGATGACAACTAACGCCTTTAATATAGTATTCGCTTTCTTTTTCAGCTTCAGTTAATGGAAAGCGACAAGCAAAACATTGATCATATTGACCTTGTTCCAGTTCATGATTAACTGCAACACGTCCATCAAAAACAAAACATTCCCCTTCCCACATTGTTTCAGTACTAGGTACCTCTTCAAGGTATTTTAAAATTCCTCCTTCTAAGTGGTATACTTCTTCAAAACCTTGCTCTTTTAAATAAGCCGTCGATTTTTCACAACGGATGCCGCCAGTACAAAACATTGCAACCTTTTTATGCTTAGTTTTGTCTAAGTTATCCTTGACGTATTGTGGGAATTCACGAAATGTTTCGGTATCAGGGTTTAATGCTCCTTCAAAGGTGCCAATTTCTACTTCATAGTCATTACGTGTATCAACCAGTAATACCTCAGGATCAGAGATTAATGCATTCCAGTCTTTTGGTTTTACATAGGTACCAACAACTTGATTTGGATCTATGCCTTCAACTCCCATGGTTACAATTTCTTTTTTTAATTTTACCTTGGTGCGATGAAATGGGTTTTCTTCTGTATATGACTCTTTATGAACAATGTTGTCTAATCCCGGCTGTTTACCAAGAAAATCAAGAACAACATCAATACCCGATTGAGGTCCTGCGATTGTACCGTTAATACCTTCAGCAGCTAATAACAAGGTGCCTTTAACTTCAACACTGGTCATTTTATTTGATAACGGTTCACGTAAAGCTTCAAATGCGTCTAAACGGACGAATTTATATAATGCACAAATAGTGATAGTTGAAGGTGTTTGCAGTATGGCTGGTGTAGATAATTTTTTTTCGAATGAATTCATAGTATTTCCATTGAGCTAACTGGAACGTAAATCCAGAGCTGTAGATTAAATTTTTAAAATCAATAATAAACGGATTATTAATGACATTTTTAGGGAGGCGCATTTTAGCAGAATTTTTTTATAATGAAAATAGCTCACTCAGTAGACGAATTATGGTCTAACGTCATTAAAAGTTGGAACTATGTCAATTACATAAACGCCAAAAAAACGCCACCTTGCGTTAACAAGGTGACGTTTATATTTAACTATTTGATGCTTTTCTTTAAGTTAAGTAATACTTTTTCTAGGAGGAAGCACGGAGCCTATGACTATAGGTGAGTACTTCCAACAACGAAAGAGTGAAACTTAACAACAAGAAAACTTCAAATTAGGCTTCTACTTGCAAAATCACAGTATCTGCTTTCTTCGTGTACTCTTCCATTTTATCAAAATTCAAATAACGGTAAGTATCAGCAGCAGTAGCATCAATTTGAGACGCATACTCCATATACTCAGCAGGACTTGGAAGTTTACCTAAAATAGCACCAACACCAGCAAGTTCTGCAGAGGTTAAGTAAACGTTTGCGCCAGTGCCTAAACGGTTAGGGAAGTTACGTGTTGAAGTAGACAATACCGTAGTATTATCACCTACACGTGCTTGGTTACCCATACACAGTGAACAACCCGGTGTTTCTACACGAGCCCCGGCTTTACCATAAATATTGAAGTAACCTTCATCTTTAAGTTGTGCGCTATCCATTTTAGTGGGTGGTGTAACCCACATACGTGTTGGTAATGAACCACCGAATTTCTCAATTAGTTTACCAGCAGCACGGAAATGACCAATATTGGTCATACATGAACCGATAAAGACTTCATCGACATCTACACCAGAAACTTCTGATAATAATTTTGCATCATCAGGGTCATTTGGACAACAAACGATAGGCTCTTTGATATCCGCCAAATCAATTTCAATAATGTGAGCGTATTCAGCATCGCTATCAGCTTCCATTAATGATGGATTAGCTAACCATTCTTCCATAGCCTTAATACGACGAGTAATAGTTCGAACATCACCATAACCTTCACTGATCATCCATTTAAGCATAACAATATTAGACGTTAAGTACTCAGCAACGGCATCTTCTTCAAGCTTAATTGAACAACCAGCAGCTGAACGTTCAGCTGATGCG
>DPHE01000037.1:1941-2893 GCA_003521815.1 Colwellia sp. | reverse complement strand
AGCACAGCGTCTTTAGGGCAAACCTTTGACCATCAAATGACCTCTTTTCCCCTGTTAGGTCGTAAGCGCGTAATTAGCCCCACATACCAATATTAATCAAGCCTGTGCATAATTATCTCAGTAAATTAACATGAGGTAATTATGAATAAACAACAAAAAATAAAACACTGGCAAAATATCTTTGAACAGCAACAACGAAGTGATTTAACTATCATTCAATTTTGTCGCACCAACAAGATTAACGTGTCCACCTTCTATGGTTGGCGTAAACAACTTGCAGATAAAACCCAACCAACTGAATCGCATCAGGTGATCCCCTTTGTTATTCATGAGCAACCTTTAACTCAGCCTTCCATGATCAAAATCACCACACCCAGTGGCTATCAGTTAGATTTTGACTCGACATTAATGCCTCAAACGTTATCTCAATTATTGAGTGTGCTGTAATGCACTTCCCAAACCAAGTCTACTTGGTCACCGGCTTCACTGATATGAGAAAATCTATCAATGGCCTTAGTATTATTGTCAGTGATACCTTATCTCTCGATCCTTTGAGTCAAGCTTGGTTTGTTTTTTGTAATAAGCAGCGTGATAAATTAAAAATATTATTTTGGGATACCAATGGTTTTTGGCTTTATTATCGCCGCTTAGAGCAAGGACGATTTCAATGGCCTAAATCCGGTGAAGCGCACGCGGCCATGGTGATTGAACAACGCCAACTGCAATGGCTGTTATCGGGTTTACCCGTGACGAGTCAGACTCGACACCCTACATTATCAGGTTTGTCAGTGATGTGATCTATTCCGATCACTTTACCCCTCTTGTACGATCTTGCCAGTGTGTCATGCTATAAAAATGACAGATGACACACAACTACTCACCCTACAAAAGCAACTTGTCCAGATGCAAGCGCAGATTGATGCTTTAGAAACAGAAAAACAGTCTTGGCAAA
>DPHE01000037.1:0-1789 GCA_003521815.1 Colwellia sp. | reverse complement strand
AAACAGTCTTGGCAAACAGAAAAAGAAGCGTTCAAAGAAGATAAAGTCGAAATGCAAACGCGTATTGACCATCTACTCGCCGAATTAAAGCTAAGCAAATCAAAAAAGTACGGTCGAAAAAGTGAAAAAGCCCCACGTGGTACCTTTAATGAAGCCGAGCAGCATAAAACGAGTGAGCCTCCCAAACATCATAAAAAAGGTAAAAAATCGCTAGCCGAGCACTTTGAACGAGAAGACGTTGAGCACACCTTAACCGAGTTGGCTTGTACGTGTTGCGGTGAACAAATGCACCACTGTGGCAGTGAAGATAGCGAACAAGTGAAAATTATTCCCGCCAAAATCAGTGTGATAAAACATAAACAATTTAAGTATGCTTGCAGGCAGTGTGAGCATGAAGCGCTAAGCTGTAAAATAATCACTGCACCTAAACCAGCCCAACCTATTCCTGGTAGCATCGCGAGTCCTGAGACTTTAGCCGCAGTAGTTACCGCCAAATACTGTGATGCACTACCGTTGTATCGTTTAGTTGATATCTTTGAGCGCGGCGGTTTAAACATCTCCAGAGGAACCCTAGCCAATTGGTGCATTAAGGCCGGTATACTCATTAAGCCATTAGTCAAAGCAATGCAGTGCCACTTGCTTGGTGAGCATAGTTTATGTGCGGATGAAACGCGTGTACAAGTCCTTGATGAAGGTGACAATCCAAGTAGCAACTCACAAATGTGGGTTTATCGCAGTAATGAAGTCAGTAAACAGCCAGTGGTTATTTACGACTATCAGGCGGGTCGTAGTCGTGCTTGCGCGGAAGCATTCCTTGAGGGTTATCAAGGATATTTACAATGCGATGGTTACAGTGTTTATGACGGTATTGAAGGTGTTATGCCTGTGGGATGTTGGGCGCACGCTAGACGTAAATATGATGAAGCATTAAAAGCAGAATCGAAAAATAAAGGTCGTGCTCATAAAGCCATTAGTTTTATCAGTCAATTATACAAATTAGAAACTCAAGCTAAGAACAAAAAGTTATCATCACAAGCGCGGTATCAATTACGACAAGAAAAAGCCTTACCAATTTTAACAAAATTCAAAGCATGGCTTGATGAAGCCAGTGATAAGGTAACCGCGGGGAGTTATATTGGCAAAGCAATAAAATACAATCTCAACCAGTGGCATAAACTGATTAGATACGTTGAAGATGGTCATTTAGGGATTGATAATAATATCACTGAACGAGATATACGGCCGTTTACAACCGGCAGAAAAAATTGGTTATTCTCTAAATCGGTTAATGGTGCACAGGCAAGTGCAACACTTTATAGTATCGTCATGACGTGTCGAGCAAATGATATCAATCCATATTATTACTTCCAGCATTTATTTAAAATGTTGCCCGCACGTCAAAGTGACGATGATGATTTTACCGATTTAATGCCATGGAATGTGCAGCTAGACTTCTATTATAGCTAAGCGCGGGGCTTGAGTGTGCAGTTAACAGGGGGAAAGGTAAAACAGAGGTTATCATCCATGATCAACACTCCCTGTTTTATTCATCCCTCAGTAGCTCCTAGCTACATCACTTTATCCTTAAAATGTCCATAAAAAAGCATCCCGCCTTTTGCTGTTACCAGCAAGATTAAGCGTAGCTGCTTATCAATAAATTGCAAAGAATTAACTACGATGTGATAAATATATGATCAAACTGCTTAGTTGCACGCTTACTTATGTATAGATTGGGCGAAGGTGTTGAAAAAGATTCAATACAAGCTTTTTTGTGGTATCAAAAGGCAGC
>DPHE01000036.1:15932-46068 GCA_003521815.1 Colwellia sp. | reverse complement strand
TATAGAGTTTTCATTTTAGGTCAACCGTTATTTCATAATAACTTCACATTTATTTTCAACTGCTCAACTTTATTACACACCGCGAGTTTATTGATGTTAAAGCCACCACTTTGTATGAATTTTAACAGCCCTTTTAAACAATCAGTCACCAAATGAATACCGTATTAATTTTATCCAATTCAAATTATTCGCTCACTATTCATTATTTTATGCTATTTTAACAATATAAAAGCCAATCAAATACTGACATTCAATAGGTAACTACATGACAAACAATAAATCAGCTAATAATTTACGTTCCTTTCAAGGAATCACCCCAGCATTTGGCGATAGAATTTATATTGATCAATCAGCCGTTATCGTGGGTGATATTACTTTAGCTGATGATGTTAGTATCTGGCCTTTAGTTGCTGCTCGCGGTGACGTAAATACGATTACCATAGGTGCTCGTACTAATATTCAAGATGGGTCGGTTCTTCATGTTACTCGAAAAAGTGAGCATAACCCGAATGGTAATCCATTAATTATTGGTGCAGATGTAACTGTTGGACATAAATGTATGTTACATGGCTGTACACTAGGCGATCGTATTCTTGTTGGCATGGGTGCAATTATTATGGATGGAGCAATAATTGAAAATGATGTTTTCATTAGTGCTGGTGCATTAGTGCCACCAAACAAAACACTAACCAGCGGCTATTTATATGTTGGTAACCCCGTAAAAAAAATGCGACCACTAAAAGACAGCGAAGCTGCCTTTCTTAAACAGTCTGCAATCAATTACGTTGAGTTGAAGAATGACTATCTGAATGAGACCTAACATCTCAGCTAGCTTAAACTAACCAGACAAACATGCAGTTAGCGCATATCTATATGGATTGAATCCCCCTCTGGCTCATTTTTTTCGAGCCACAGTTCGACAATTTCTTCTAAGTCGTACTTAGCACATGTATCAATTTTATCTAATCGCTTTAACTGCATCGAGTGAAAGTAGATAGTTATTCGTTCTCCTGATAATAAAGCCGTAAATCGCCAAGCATCTTGTTGAATATCAAAATCAATATCGTCATTAAATAAAATAGCTTGATTCATATTTACTTACTCCGTATTTAACGATGCTCTTAATTCATTTAGAACGGGTTCGATATCAGGCTTTACTCCACGCCAAATATCAAAACTCTCTGCCGCTTGCCCAACTAACATGCCTAAACCATCAATAACATTTTTAGCATTTAGCTCTTTAGCTTTTTGCAAAAATGGCGTCAATTCTTTACCGTAAGTCATATCATAACAAACACAATTACGTGTAATAAGCTTTTCCTTAATTGGAAGACCATTACCTGTTAAGCCCGCAGATGTGGCATTAATAATTATATCAAACTCTTGTTCATTAGCTTCATCAAACGAGCAAGCTGATAACGGTTGATCAGTATATTGCTCAACTATTGCTTCTGCTTTAGAAACAGTTCTATTAGCAATAGTTAGACTTTGAGGCGTTTGATTTAAAAGCGGTAGTACCACCCCTTTAGAAGCCCCACCAGCACCAAGTAATAATACTCTACTGTTTTTTATGCAAACATTGTTAGCCAGTAAATCATTCACTAAGCCAACACCATCGGTAGTATCACCGTATATCTTGCCATTTTTAAAAGTCAGCGTATTCACCGCACCGGAAAATTTTGCATGCTCGGTTAATTCATCACACATTGACATTGCGTGCTCTTTAAAAGGCGCTGTAACATTAGCCCCCTTACCCTCGTTAGCAATAAAGTCATACACAGCCTCAGTAAAACCATCTAATTCAACAAAAACTTTATCATAATGAAGTTGTTGTTTGGTGGATTTAGCAAAGGATTGGTGAATATAAGGAGAACGTGATTGTTTGATTGGATTACCAAAAACGCAGTATTTGTCCATTGGGATACTTTCAATAAAAAATTTAACTACAGCCTAACCGAATTGTTGTTTTAAGGACATAAAAAAAGCAGTAACGAATTACTGCTTTTTCTTATGGTTTATATTTTTAAGTTGTATTAAAACTTATAACCAAGCATTAAAGAGTAAACCATTGGGTCTACATCAACACTTACATGACCTGGTACAGCACCACCGACAGCAGTAAAGCTGGCTTTAGTATCAATATAACGTGCAGAGACATTAATTGACCAATTTTCATCAATTTGATAATCAACACCAACTTGTGCACTTAATCCCCAAGAGTTATCTAAGTTAAAATCATCAGCATCTAATGGAGAACCCACCGGTGTAGTAGTTCCGTCACTAATACTACCGATAGTAGGACTACTAGGACCAATTAATGCTGGATTAAAACTATCTTCAAAGAAAACAGTATAATTGATACCAAGACCCACATATGGTTTAAATGCTGAGCCTGCATCGAAATAATATAAAACACTTAACGTAGGTGGTAAGTGCTCAGTTTCACCTAGCTTCGCTTCACCAGCACCTGTATCAACCATAATATCGTGATTAAATGGGGTCGCTGCTAACAATTATACAGCCCAGTTACTGTCGTAGAAACATACAAAATTCAAACCAAACTGAGCGTTATCGTCGACAGACGCTGTAATAGTACCCGCGCCTAAATTAACAGTTTGGTTACCAGTGGCATAAATAGTTGATTACTGGCTATCAGGATTTACAGATGTTATACCGCCACGAACTAAAATATCGCCCGCTTGGTTTGCAAATGTCATTGAAGAAAGGCTTGATAGTAATGCTATTGCTAATATTGATTTTTTCATATTTTATATCCCTTAATAATTTATGGATATAATAGAGCTATTGTTATTTAAAAACTTGATTTAGCGCAAGGTTTTTAAGCTGATTTCTACAGAATAATTTTTTATTGATCTCGATCAAAATTTTATTATTAGCTCTCGGTAATTCACTGATATAAAATACTTTTTATTATCTTACATTGACAATTTCATACTACATAAAGCACTTATCACCCTATAAAGATATCTATTGAGCTCCACTTTAAGTACGAAATACTTCCCCTGTGAGGCCGTTAATGATTGTGGAGGGTTGCAGAAACGATAAAGTATCCCCTTTAAGGGTGTAATCTAACAGTGATACCAACTTTTTATCTAATTTTTGCCATGTTTTAACAGGGTCCTTACCTGAAAAATTAGCACTAGTGGACACTATAGGCTTGTTAGTTTGAGCGCATAACGCAACTACATCAGGCTGATCTGTTATACGAACTGCGATACTATTAAAACGGCCGGTCAACAACGGAGAAATATTGGGGTTAGCAGGTAAAACTTGCGTGATACCGTTAGGCCAACGACTTAATATTGTCTCAATTTGCATTGATGACGATTGTGAAAGATCTAGATACGGTGCCAATTGTTGAAAATCGCCAGCAAGTAAAATAAGTCCCTTATCTTCGGGCCTATTTTTAATGGTAAGTAATTTTTTTATTGCTTGGGGGTTATCAGGATCACACCCTAAACCAAATACAGCCTCTGTAGGGTAGGCAATCACGCCACCTTGTTTAAATATTTTGAAAACCGAAGACATAAGCTTTTAGATACTGTCCTAATAATTTACTAAACAATGGATAACAAAATGGCCGATAGTTAATCAGCCATTGAGATAGAAACTACAAAATAATAGTAACTGTTACTGTAGTCGATTAACGTAATCACTCACTTCTGGAAAATCAATTTCAGGTAGTTGTTTAACAACTTGCTGTAAGCGATATAGCAAGTTGTTACGATCTCCTCCTGACACATTAATATGTCCCATTTTTCTTCCGACTCGCTTACTTTTTCCATACCAATGTATCGTTACACTCGGTATAGATAAGATGCTCTTAGGAATATTATCTGTACCTAAAATATTAATCATAGCCGTTGGCCTAACCAAAGCTGTTGAGCCCAACGGCAACTGACATACTGCCCGCATGTGGTTTTCAAATTGGCAAGTATCGGCTCCTTGTTGAGTCCAGTGCCCTGAGTTATGAACGCGAGGTGCAATTTCATTCACAAGGAGTGAATCGCCAACTTGGAAGAATTCAATAGCAAGTACACCTACATAATTTAATGCATTGGCTATTTTATCAAATGCTTGCGATGCTTGCGCTTGTAGAGCCTGATGTTCGTTAGTTGCCAGCGAAACACTTAATACACCATTGGTATGGTGATTTTCTGTTAAAGGATATGACTGTGTTTCACCATTTTTACCGCGAACACCGACAAGAGAAACTTCACGATCAAAAGGAACCATTTGCTCAACAACAACCGCTTGCTGTTGCCCACTGGTATCTTCTTTAATAAAATTATCAACCTCTTGCCAAATAGTCTCAGCTTGCGATAACTCTTTTAATCGCCATTGCCCTTTACCGTCATAGCCAGCCAAAGCACTTTTCAAAATCAGTGGTAAAGTTAAGGTCGCTAAAGCTTCATCAAATTCAGCCTTAGTTGATACCACTTTATGTATGGCGTTTTTAACATCAGATTGAATTAGAAGATTTTTCTCTAACCTTCTATCACCACCCGTTTTGATAGACTGGCTACTAGGGAATAATTTTCCTGAAGCTTCACATTGAGCTAAAACATCATGACTAATATGTTCAAATTCAGCGGTTATCGAATCGGCAAACGCTATTCCTTCGTTTAAATCACCAAAAGAAACACTAGTTGATAACGGGTCAACCACTTGACCACTACCAACATCGTAAGCTCTGACATCAATATTCAAAGGTTTACTCGCCAATGCCATCATACGAGCTAATTGACCAGCACCTAATACTAAAACCTTCATTTTATAACCTATTCTGCTGGGTTTGGATTATCAAGAATATTCTGAGTTTGTTCTTTTCTAAATTTTTCTATCGCTGCCATCACTGTCGTATCATGAGTACCGATAATTTGTGCCGCAAGTAGGCCTGCATTTGCTGCCCCTGCGTTGCCAATGGCTAATGTGCCCACAGCAATACCTTTAGGCATTTGAACAATAGATAATAAAGAATCTTTACCACTCAATACTTTTGACTGAACAGGAACCCCTAAAACAGGTAGGCTAGTAAAAGCAGCGGCCATACCTGGCAAGTGTGCAGCACCACCAGCGCCAGCAATAATAACTTTTAGGCCACGATCTTTTGCACTTTCTGCATATTCAGCGAGTAAATGTGGCGTTCTATGCGCCGACACTACTTTAGTTTCATAGGGTACATTAAGAAGATCAAGCATATCTGTTGTATGTTTCATTGTCGGCCAATCCGACTTAGAACCCATGATAATACCTACTGTCATGTTAAAAGCCTTTCATATTTAATTTTAGGATGCCACTAAGGGCGTTATGCGGAGTATTATAACCTTGTTTACGGTGAGATAAAACTTAACTAGTAACGGCTCATTGTTAAAGTAATAAAGTTTACGAAGATTTACTTTTATAATTACATTTTTTTTGAGGGCACATCACTACCTCTCCGCCAGCCATATTTCTTTTAACCAAGATAGGCCACTGACATTCAGGGCAAACTTGCTTGACAGGTGGGTAATTTAAAACATATTTACATTTTGGGTACTGATCACACGAAAAAAAAGTTTTACCAAATCGATTTGTTTTCTCTTTCAATGCGCCTAATTTACCTTTGCTGTGACAAGACGGGCAATTAACACCAATATCGTCATGATGCTGTTCCGCTTCAATATGATGACATTGTGGATAATTGGTACAACCAATAAACATACCATATCGCCCTTGCTTTACAGCTAATGGGTGAGTACAGAGAGGACATTCGCTATTGGGTAAAACCTTATCTTCGATTCGCTCTTGTTCAATCACCGAACGCGTATATTGACAGTTAGGATAGTTAGAACAACTTAAAAAAGCACCCGACTTACCCCGTTTTATGATGAGATAAGAACCACACTCAGGGCACACTTCATAAGCTTTCTCAAGCGCATGCTCATGTCGAGAAAACAATGGATTCTCGTTATCTAAAGGTAATTGCTTTGCATTAGGCAGATTAGACATAAAATAAGCTATGGTTAGTTTAAATAAACAATATAGTACAAATATAATTGTGACATATTATGCCACAACTCTGCTTAAAAAAACTATTGTTTAATGGAGTGTCTTAGTGCAATGGACCTTCTTGATCATCAAAAATAAGATCTTCCATTTGTGAATAAGCATTTTCTTGGCCAGGTACATTGAACAATACCATCAATATTACCCATTTCAAATCATCCATAGAGAAGTGGGAGGTATCGAGCTCCATCACCCTGTCAATGACCATTTCACGGGTAGTGAAATCAAGCACATTCACTTGTTCTAAAAACAAGATAAAGCCTCGACTTTCTGTATCAAGTAGCTGTATTTCATCTTCAGTATAAATACGGAAAGATTGATTGCCGATGCGAGTTACATAAGGGTACGCATCGCTATCTTTCAATGCAGCAAGCTTTTCTAGCCAATTAAGTGCTTTATATATTTCATCCTGGTGAAAGCCTGCACGCGTAAGCTCATCGGTTAATATATCATGATCCACCATTACTTCAGCTTCACTATGAATATAATTTTCAAAAAGATACATCAATATATCAAACATAACTAGCCTCTTTTAAACCTATGGTTAATACTACAATCTAAGGTAGCCACCTGGTACCGCAACCACCAGACCACTAAGCTCTAACAGTGTTAACCGAGTTAACACTTCCTCAATAGGTAGTTTACTTCGAGAAACGACTTTATCCACGGGAGTAATTTCAAATCCCACACTAGCCAACAATTCATCAACACACAAGCTCTTATTTTGAATTTTTTGAACAATATCTTTATTTACAACACCTTGTGATTTTTCCTGATTCTTTAAGTGTCGGTCAGGTTGATTTTCAAAGGTTAACTCTTCTATTATATCGGCCACTTCTTCCACTAGTTTAGCACCTTGCTTAATTAACCAGTGGCACCCCTTAGCCTGAGGATTATTAATAACGCTAGGAATAGAAAAAACATCTCGATTCTGTTCTAATGCACAACGAGCTGTAATTAAAGAACCACTTTTCAACGCAGCTTCAACGACTAATACACCTAAGCTTAGGCCGCTAATGATACGATTTCTTTTCGGAAAATGTCCTGCTTTTGGCAAAGTACCGGGTAAAAACTCACTAATTATCGCACCATGGTGAGATATAATTTGCTTCGCTAAAGCCTGGTGTCTTGCTGGGTAGACTTTATCTAACCCTGAAGCGACTACCGCAATAGTACTTGCATTAGACGTTAGTGCTCCTTTATGTGCCGCGGCATCAATACCTAAAGCTAAACCGCTAGTAATAACCAAGCCACCTTCTCCCAACTCTTGCGCTAATTTAAAAGCAGTTTCACGGCCACTTATAGTAGCCGAACGACTACCAACAATAGCGAGTTGACTTTGATTTAATAATTTTTTATTACCTTTTATAAATACAACTAGGGGTGGATCGTAAATTTTTTTAAGTAAACAAGGGTATAGGGGATCATCAAAAGTTATTATTTCACTGTTACAATGATAACTTTTGTTAATAATCTCATCGATGAGTAACCAATTGGGTTGGTTAAATGCAGCTAAATGTTTAGGTGTTAAGTTATTTGCTGAAGTTAATGGTGATAATGATGATAAAGAAAAAAGTGCTGCTAGCCCGTAAGTATCAACAAGCGCTAATTTTTTATGGGTGGCTAAACGAGGAACAAGTTTTAGTGCTAGCCAGTAATGAATATTGGTTTTTTTCATTTGTCTCCTCCCTAAGACTATATATACGGGTACTTATTCTGGTGCGGTTACCACATCTTGTAGACGCGCAGGTTTTTCAGTGCGCAAAATCAGTGCCATACTTGCTTTCTGATAAACTTTAAACACGATTAACTCACCTAAACGCTCTTCTGGCATTTTATAATTTGCACCATTCGATGTTAACAATCGGTTCCAACCTAGTGTCTCCATGACATATTTTGGACCTCTACTTGTATCTACAATACTTGGGCTTGAGCGTTTTATTGCCATAACATCGCCAACAGTTACCTGATGTTCAGTGCCTCGATTAACAATAACAACTTCTAACTTACCAAACTCACGACCATTACTAGACGCTTTAATAATAGTTCCACGCAATGATTTATCCGCGGCTTTCATCGTCAATACCGAAGGGTACATTTGCCCCTCATGTACAGGCACAATAAAATCGCCTGCGCGTATGTCACGTTTTGCAGTAGAGACTTTGAGTGTTGCTGGTTCTTTTTCATTCTTATTACCCGTACGAAGTACTTGACCTGTTGCCACTAAATCAACATAAAACCCCAAAAAATCAGTAGTTTCAGGATCAATTACTTCCTCTCTTTTATGATAAATAGCATAGGTTTTTGCCAACTCTAACTCTTTATTAATATAAACCTTAAAGCCATTAATACTCGAATTATATCCTTCGTCGCTACCAATAACATAAGGTAATTTTTCAAGTTGTTCTGCACTAAATAAATGTTCGTATTTAATAAATGGGGCTATCACTTCTAATGGTAACAACCTAATTGCTTTATTACCCTTACTTGTTTGGCGTATTTTTGGCGACCATTTATAACTTGCTTTTACTGGCTGTAGCAACAACATAGGCTCCCCTTTTTCATCAAAAACTAACATTATAATATCACCCGGATATATTAAGTGAGGGTTGTTGATTTCAGGATTTAAACGCCATAATTTAGGCCAAAACCATGGCTGCTCTAAAAAAATAGCAGAAATATCCCATAGGGTATCTCCTTTAACGACAACGTGGATTTTAGGTGCATCATCATTAATTTTTAACTGATCTGCCAATGAAATTAAAGAACAGGTGGATAAAGAAAGTATTAGAATTATTTTTTTTAGCATGTATTTCGTCCCTGAATCATGATTTTATTCACTGTTATAGAAATACAGTATTATTAATTGCTATAATAATAAACATAACACTCTAACAGAATTATCGCTAATTCTTTTAACAAGCGCTTATAAGACTATGACTATTTTAACTGTATTACGTTTTCCCGATCCCCGTTTAAAAACAAAGGCTAGCCTTGTAACTGAAATTACTAAAGCTACCTCAATCATTATAGATGATATGTTGATAACCATGTATGATGAAAAAGGTGTTGGTCTTGCGGCGACCCAAGTGGATATCCATCAACGAATCGTTGTTATGGATGTTTCTGAAAACAACGATCAACCTCTTGTACTAATTAATCCAGAAATAATTGCTAAAAGCGATGAAACCTTGATTAATGAAGAGGGATGTTTATCTGTTCCTGGGGTTTACGCCAAAGTAGATCGCCACACAACTTGTACCGTAAAGGCTCTAGACCGTGACGGGAAAGAATTTACCCTTGATGGTGAAGAACTATTGAGCATTTGTATTCAGCACGAGCTTGATCATTTAAATGGTATTTTATTCGTTGATTATTTATCACCATTAAAGCGGCAACGCATTAAAACCAAGTTAGAAAAAAAAGCAAAATTAGACAAGGATAATGCTTAAATCTATGTCTAATTCTCTAAAAACCACCCTAAATATTATTTTTGCCGGCACACCCGATTTTGCTGCCCAACATTTAGCTGCACTGATTAATAGTCAACACAACATAGTTGCTGTTTATTGCCCACCTGACAAACCGGCGGGGAGAGGTAAAAAACTTACCAGCTGTGCAACTAAATTATTAGCACTTGAACACAATATCCCTGTTGAGCAACCCATTAATTTTAAAGATATTAACGACCAACAAAATTTAACCCAATATAATGCCGATATTATGGTGGTGGTTGCTTATGGTTTACTGTTACCTGAAGCCATATTAAATTCCCCACGTTTAGGATGTATTAATGTGCATGGTTCATTATTGCCAAAATGGCGAGGAGCTGCACCAATTCAACGTTCATTAGAAGCGGGGGATGAAAAAACGGGTGTTACTATTATGCAAATGGATAAAGGTTTAGATACCGGTGATATGATCTTAACTGCCGAATGTCTTATTGAGTACACAGACACAAGTGCGAATCTTTATAAAAAATTAGCTTTACTTGGGCCAATAGCATTAGTTGATACTTTAGCTTTAATGGCGCAAGATAATTATAACGCTAATGAACATAATACTAGCCAAGATAATACTCTAGCCACATACGCACATAAACTTGATAAAGCCGAAGCCGAATTAAATTGGCAATTAAGCGCCTGCGAATTAGATAGAAAAGTTCGTGCTTATATTCCTTGGCCTGTAGCACAATTTACTCTCACTGAAGCTAAGACTAAAAATAATACCGTAGATAAACAACACAAAATTCGCATATTGCAAGCTTCAGTACAAAATGAAGACAGTAACAAACCTATTGGCACCATTATTTCTGTAGATAAAAGTGGTATTGTAGTCGCCACAGCAAATGGCGCTATTTGTTTAGAAATACTGCAACTACCTGGTAAAAAAGCGCTACCTGTAAAAGATATTATTAATGGTCGTGCTGATTGGTTTAAAGTAGGCACTCACATTAACGGCATAGTGAATTAAATGACAACTAAAACTACTCAAATAGATAAACAAAAACTTATCAATATTCGCGCACTAGCTGCGAAGTGTTGTTATAGCGTAATTGACCAGGGACGAAGCCTTAGTGATGAATTACCCAAACAACAGGATAAAGCCGCCTTAAAAGATAAAGGCTTATTACAAGAAATTTGCTATGGCGTTCTGCGATATTTACCTGAATTAGAGCATGATGTCCGTGCATTAATGCAAAAACCGTTGACGGGTAAACAACGTGTATTTCACTTTTTGTTGTTGGTAGGTGTATATCAAATTAAGTATATGCGTATTCCTGATCACGCAGCTGTTAGTGAAACCGTCGCTGCTACTGGCGCTTTAAAAAACCGTCAAATGAAAGCATTGGTTAATGGTGTCTTACGAAATTTTGTCCGCACTAGTGAAAATACTACACCACATAAACAAAAAACTCTGCCGACCTCAATAAAGTACAACCATCCGAGTTGGTTTATTAAAAAAACACAGAAAGCCTACCCCATAAAATGGCAACAAATTCTAGAAGCCAATCAACAAAAACCACCTATGTGGTTACGAGTTAACCAACGACATCACACGAGCACTGAGTATCAAAATTTATTAGCGACAGCAGAAATAGACGTTAATACTATGGATCCATTAAGTCATGCCATTGAGCTCACTCGCCCCACTGATGTGACTAAGTTACCCGGTTTTGAGCAGGGTTGGATTTCAGTTCAAGATGGCGCTGCTCAAGAAGCCGCTCGACTGCTTAATTGTCAACATGGCGACATAGTACTAGATTGTTGTGCTGCACCCGGTGGAAAAACATGTCATATTTTAGAGCAAACATCTGAAATAGCATCAATGACTGCCATTGATGTTGAAGCGGGCCGCTTAGTTAGAGTAGAAGAAAACCTAGATCGTTTAGGATTAAAAGCTAAGGTTATTACCGCTGATGCTGCCAACTCAAAGACCTGGTGGGACGGACAACAGTTTGACCGTATTTTATTAGATGCTCCCTGCTCTGGAACCGGTGTTATTCGACGCCATCCTGACATAAAATGGTTACGTAAAGCCAGCGACATTGATGCATTAGTAACACTTCAGCAGCAAATACTAAAAGAAACATGGTCTTTGCTTAAACCTGGTGGTACTTTACTTTATGCAACTTGTAGTATTTTACCGCAAGAAAACAGTGAGCAAATACAAAATTTCATTGAAAAGAATACTGATGCTGAGTCAGTCAATATTGACGGTAACGACACGCCAGACAAAAACATTGTCGGTTGGCAATTATTGCCAGGAGAAAATAATATGGATGGTTTTTATTACGCCAAACTATTAAAAAAAATATTATAATAAATTATCCACCCTCAATTCAGTAACCACGAGGGTAAAGTTCATCCATGAGAATAAATATGAAAATAATTATAGTAGGTGCTGGTCAAGTAGGTGCTACTTTAGCGGAAAACCTTGTTGGTGAAAATAACGAAATTTCGGTTGTTGATATTGACGGAGAAAGGCTTCGCGACCTCCAAGATAAGATGGACTTAAAAGTTGTTACTGGCCAAGGTTGTCATCCTGAGGTGCTTAAAAGTGCCGGTGCTGAAGATGCGGATATGGTTATAGCGGTAACCTCAGATGATGCAACCAATATGATTACCTGCCAAATTTGTTCTTCTTTATTTAATACCCATAAAAAAATTGCCCGAATTCGCTCCAATCAAGTATTAAAATACTCACAACAGTTATTTCATAAACACCATATTCCCGTTGATCATATCATTGCTCCAGAAGAGTTAGTTACCCGCGATATTGTCCGCCTAATAGACTATCCAGGTGCATTACAAGTATTAGAGTTTGCTCAAGGAAAAGTCAGTTTAGTTGCGGTTAAAGCATATTATGGTGGTTTACTCGTCGGGCACGCCTTATCAACGTTAAGAGATCATATTCCAAATATTGATACCCGTGTTGCGGCTATTTATCGTAACGGCAAACCGATTCGTCCTTTAGGTACTACTGTCATAGAAGCAGATGATGAGGTGTTTTTTATTGCTGCGAGTATTCACATACGCGCAGTAATGAACGAACTACAAAAATTAGAATCGGCTTATAAACGTATTATGGTTGTTGGCGGTGGTAATATAGGCGCAGGACTTGCGCGAATCTTAGAAAAAAACCATCAAGTAAAATTAATAGAACGCTCACCAGAACGCGCTGCGCAATTAACATCTGAACTAAATCATACACTTGTTTTCAATGGTGACTCATCTGACATAGAGCTACTGACCGAAGAAAACATTGACCAATTTGATGTTTTTATTGCCGTTACCAATGATGATGAAGCTAATATAATGTCATCACTACTGGCGAAAAAGCTTGGTGTGCGTAAAACTATGGTACTTATTCAGCGTGATGCATATATAGAGCTAGTCCATGGTGGCGCTATCGATATTGCTATATCACCACAGCAAGCTACTATTTCAGCATTATTAACCCATGTTAGACGCGGTAGTATCGATAACGTTTATAGCCTACGAGGTGGTGCAGCTGAAGCAATTGAAATAGTCGCCAAGGGTGATGAAAAATCATCAAAAGTAGTTGGCCGTACAATCAAAAACATCACGCTACCACCTGGTACAACTATCGGCGCGGTTGTGCGCGGCTCTGAAGTATTAATTGCCCATTCCAACACCCTTATATGTGAAGAAGACCATGTTATCTTATTTTTAGTCAACAAACGTTATATCGGTGACGTTGAAAAATTATTCCAAATTAGCGCTATTTATTTCTAATTAAAATATTTATACCATGTCTATTAACTTATGTACGCCAAAATGCAGGAGTAAATAATACTAGCAAGGTAAATATTTCTAAACGGCCAAACAACATCGCCATAATTAATACCCATTTACTGGTGTCTCCTATTGTTGAGTAATTCGCAGCTACCTCCCCCAACCCCGGGCCAAGGTTATTAATAGATGCGGCAACTGCAGTAAAAGCAGTAATGTCATCCATACCCGTAGCAAGTAGTAGTAACATACAAATAACAAATACTGCCGCGTAGGCAGAAAAGAACCCCCAAACAGCTTCAACAACACGATCAGGCAAAACTTTTTTACCCATTTTAATACTGAACACTGCTTTAGGATGAACCAGCTTATTTAGTTCACGTAAACCTTGTAAATATAACAACAACACGCGCACAACTTTCATACCGCCACCAGTACTGCCAGCACAACCACCAATAAAACTAGAAAAAATGAGTAAAATAGGTAATAGTGTTGGCCAATCAGTAAATGAGGTCGTAGTAAAACCAGCGGTTGTACTGATAGAAACAGATTGAAACAAAGCCTGATCAAAAGCCTGATCAGCATCTTGATAAGTTCCAGAAGTAATCAATACGGTAAAACAAATTAGTGTTAGGACTAATTGTATCGCAATAAAAACTTTAAATTCAGGATCATAAAAATAATTTTTAAGTGACTTACTTTGCACAACCGCATAATGCAAGGCAAAGTTAACACCCGCAATTACCAAGAAAAATACACAGACAAAATTAATTATAGGGCTATTAAAATATCCCATACTCGCATCATGTGTAGAAAAACCACCGATTGCGATAGTAGAGAATGAATGGCATATTGCATCAAAACCGGACATACCTGCAAGCCAGTAGGCCACAGCGCAAGCAATAGTTAGTGATAGATAAATGTACCATAGGTGCTTAGCGGTATCAGCGATACGTGGCGTCATTTTTGAGTCTTTAACTGGCCCAGGAGTTTCAGCGCGATATAATTGCATACCACCTATACCAAGCATGGGTAATACTGCCACCGCTAAAACAATAATCCCCATACCACCAAGCCACTGTAATTGCTGGCGATACCATAAAACGGCATGGGGTAAGCCTTCTATATGATTTAAAATAGTTGCACCAGTAGTCGTTAAACCAGAAAAAGATTCAAAAAAAGCATCCGTAATAGATAAATAGGGTTGTTCTAATAAAATAAAAGGAATAGCAGAAAAGCTCGCTAACACTAGCCAAAACAACACCACAATAAGAAAACCTTCTCGGGCTCTTAAGTCGGTTTTTTGATATCTATTCGGATACCAAGCGCAGAAACCTGTAATCAGGCACCAAAAGAAACCTAATAAAAAAGGTACACCACCACCATCACGATAAATCATGGAGACCAAAGCGGGTGGTAACATGGTGACACTAAGTAGTGCCACCAATAAACCTAAAATTCGGATAATATTTTTATATTGCACGTTTTATTATTTTTTAGTGATTAAATGTTATTGATTCAAATTAGTTAATACTAATTTTCCTGCCGATAATGTTTGTAATTTGTCAGATACTAGCTCTAGCTTAGCTTCCGGAATGAATAAACTAAACTGCACTTGTTGTAAATACTCTTGTTTAACAACTTGCCCTTCTGCTTGGCTAATTATATGTAACACATCATCAACTTGGCTATATTGACATGCTAGAGTTTTTGCCGCCATAGCTATTTTAGTTTTCGCTTCTAAAAAAATAAGCGCTTGGCGAACACTATCAGCATAAGCTCGTTGTAAACCACCTACACCTAACTTAGTACCGCCAAAATATCGCACTACGACGGCACATACTTGGCCAATACCACCACCTTGCAATACCGCTAGCATCGGCTTTCCTGCTGCGCCACTTGGCTCACCATCATCAGAATAACCATAACCTAGACTATCGTTGGCTGCTTTAGTTAAAAAAGCATAACAATGATGACTCGCGTGCGGGTATGCCTGCTTAAAAAGCTTAACTTGAGCTTTGGCTTCATCAATACTAGCACAGGGGAATAGATAACAAATAAAACGGCTACGATTAACAACCGTTTCATGCTCAACTTTATTATCCGCTATTTGATAGTCTTTATGCACGGTAAACTACAAACCTAAATCACGGGTCATATTTTCATTATATGATTGATGGACAATGATATTATCTTCAATTCGAATACCACCAAAGGGGCGCATTTCATCGACTTTTTGCCAATTAACTTGGTCACTATTAGCTGATTCTTTTAAGTTTTGGAGTAGAGAGTCTATAAAATACAAACCCGGCTCAATCGTAAATACTTGTTCAGCTTCAATAATTTTTGATGTACGTAAAAACGGATGCGCTTCTGGTGTATTAATATGGGTTCCACGCTCATCAGCCATAAAACCGCCAACATCATGTACTTGTAAACCAAGATGATGTCCCAAGCCATGAGGAAAGAACGCACTCACTATGCCTGAATCTATCGCAGTACCAGCACTCACATTAATAAAATCAAACGCTACCAACACTTGTGCTATTTCTTGGTAGGTAGCAACATGTAAATCAGCATAAGGGAGTCCCGGCTTTAAGCCCTTCACTGCATTTAACATAAGTTGATCCATATGTGCGATCAATTCTGCAAACTTATCCCGTTTAAAAGAATAAGTACGTGTAATATCAGCGGCATAGCCATTAAAGTTCGCGCCCGCATCAATTAAAAAAGATTGATGTGTTGGTGGCGCACTTTTATCTAAATCCATATAGTGTAAAACAGAACAGTTTTTATTTAATGCAACAATATTGCCATAAGGTGTTTCATTCGCGGTATAGCCTATAGCATTAAGATAAGCATTTTGAATTTCAAACTCAGTATCACCACTTAAAAAAGCCGCTTTAGCTACTTGATGTGCTGTTACAGCTAAATAATTTGATTGACGTAAACACTCTTGTTCATAAAACGTTTTAAAGGCGCGGTGATAATGAAAATAGTTAAGTAATGGTTCAGGATTAATTTCTTCAAAACCAAGTGTATTGGCTACTTCAATGTGACTACCAATATAAGCGAAATATTTCTTATCATAAGGCAGTAATTGATCAACATCACTGAATTTTGTTAGTATTTTTATATCAAAAAACTCACCCCAATAACTTTCAGTTAATGGAGTTATTTTATGCCAAAAATCAACTGGTTGATAATAAATCAAAGTTGGTTTGTCTTCACCATTGATAATAAGCCAACAGTTAGGCGCATCAATTAACGGTAACCAATGTTTAAAGTGAGGATTTACTTTAAAAGGGTAAGCATTGTCATCAAGAAAAACGTTAACCTCTTGACCTGAATGAATAACAATACCTTCAATATTTTCACACGACAACGCTTTTTTCGTTCTTTGTTGTAACTGTTCTATATGCTGTGGGTATTCTTCTTTTAGCTTATTTATTAATTTACTCATTGAGGCGCCCTTTAACTTTTTTCATGATAACACAACGTTTGGTTGGCAAGATAGATACCCGTTACCAATCAATCTCCCTTTTGAAGAATGACTGATCTATTCAAGGTATTGTGATGAAACAATAGTTAGTTAGGAAACCTGCTCCTGCATTCTATAATAAGCTATATTCATGTAGCGCCATTATCAATCACATAAACGATGAGTAATAATACATGAAGGCTATGGTTAGAATTATACACGTATATAAATACTTGCTGTTTAATCACCTATATTCATATTAATTACCTGCTCAAAAAGCTGACTAACCTGCCCCGGCACATGTTGATATATTTCTTGGTATGCCAAAACACTTTTTACATAATTTCTTGTTTCTTTAAAAGGAATAGTTTCTATCCAAATATCGGCAGGAATATTTTTTAAATTTCTCAACCAACTTTTAACTCTGTAAGGCCCGGCATTATAAGCTGCTGTTGCTAAAACCTGATTCCCGCTATTTCTCTCAAGTAACTTTTTCAAATAGCGAGTGCCAAGTTGAATATTACTGTCAGCATTAAGTAACTCATTATGATTAATTTTTCCTTTTTTTAATGATTTTGCAGTATTAGGCATTAATTGCATCAAACCTTTTGCCCCTGCAGGTGAACGTGCATCAGTCATAAAGGAACTTTCTCTACGGGCAATAGCAAATGCCCACGCTGGTGCTATTTTTTCATTATTCGTGTGACGATTAATCTCTTCATCAAAAGCTTTAGGGAATCTCAGCGCTACATCATCTAAATAACCAATTTTAGCTAAAGTAAAAATTGTGCGATCAAACCATTGATTTTCATTAGCTACTTTTGCTGCAATCAGCTTTTCTCTATTGGTTAATTGACTTATTAACCAATTCCATTCCGAACGGGCCTGTTCATAACGCCCTAAATGATATAATTCAAATGCTCTTTTTGCCGCAGGATAATTTATCACTCGTCGCTTTTCTGCTAAAGAAAACACCAACGGCTTATGTTGCATGCTCGCTGGTGTTCGTAAATAACTTGCGGCTAAAAATCCATAATAATGTCGCTCATCTGCCAACTGTTGCAGAAAATACTGACCACGTTCAACAGCATCTGTTGCGATTAATGCCCGTGCATACCAATATTTCCACTTTAAATTATCTTTATATTTACTGGGTAATAACTTAAAATCAACAATAAGCTGTTGCCAATCTTGTTGTTTTAATACCTGTGATAAACGCCACTGCAACATGCTTTGATTTAAAGAACTAAACTCGAGTAAATCTAACCACTCTTTAGCCTGATGATGATTTTTTGCAGACAATGCCAAGGCAAATTTTTCATTGATCTGTTGTTGTTGCTGAGTCGTAAATACAAATATCTGCTGCGCTTTTTTATAACTACGAATAGCCGTGTCTGGATGACGCCAAATAAGACGCTTTAAACCATAAGCTAATATTTCAGTTTCTCGTATCGACTTGTTAGGAAAGTATTTTAACTTACCTATTAGTGATGGATCACGACGAACCTTATGCCACAACTTAGCTAAGTACTGTTCCTCTAGCGGTAACAACTTGGTTAAATAGGGGATTAGGGTGTGCTGGCCGCCATTAGCCGCTAGAACAATACGTTGCCAAATCACGGTATTGGTTTGGTAGCCTGCTTTTTTCCAGCGTTCAAATAATGGATCACATGCTTTATTTTGTGATTTCCCAACCTGCCATAGTTTAGTTACTTCAGGGAGTACCTCACTGTCGGTTAAGCCTGATAAAAGTCTAAATTTAAGATAATGACAATGCAATTCTGCATTATTTAAAGGCTTATAAGCCTTTAAAAATAACAATCCTTTTTTTTTCTTTGCTAAATATTTTAACCACGTTTTCCGTAATGGCCAATCCAGTGGTGTTCCTTTATATTTAAATAAAAACTTATTTATTTCTTCGGCATTAGACAAGCGTATATTATTTAGTAAACGCCTCTGATCTAAATAAGGTTGTAACGGGTAATAATGCAGACGATTATAAAGTGACTTATATTGTGCAGATATACTCTTATGTACTAACTTTTCTGCTTGGATAAATCGTTGTTGCTGAATTTTATCAGCTATTAAGTTCAATGGTTCACCGGCAAATACGCCTAGACCATATCCATAAGCCAATATAACTAACAACATTTTCCGCACTAAACTAGCCATTATTGATTTAATTTACATTCCATTTTTTCAATGTATCTCAGTATAGATGAGACCAATTAAATAGTTGATTTACTCTCAATTATTATTCAATATACAGTATAATATCTCTAGTTTTACTACCTAACTATTTAAATACCTCTATGCTCAACACTATTTTTCAAACAACAGATCATATTTTCGATGCCGTGGGACTACGCTGCCCAGAACCCGTAATGATGTTGCGCCTAAATATACGAAAAATAGCCTCTGGTGAAACGCTTTTAATTAAGTGTGATGACTCTTCAACTACGCGTGACATTCCCAGTTTTTGCCGATTTATGGACCATGATCTTGTTGCTAAGAAAGTAGACGAAAAGCCTTACCTATTCGTAATTAAGAAGAACTAAACCGCTTCGTTAGGCAGCTACTTTAATATTAAGGTAATTCTACTTTTTTTAACATAACAAACAGCTCATCTTTTAATCTTAACCGTTGCTTTTTTTTCGTTTCAACATATTCATTACTGGTATTTTCAACACCTTGCTCTATACGGTGTACTTCTTGATTAACTTCATGGTACTGAGTAAATAAGCGATAAAAATGGTTATCATTAATTTTTAAGTAATGAATTTCGTCCTTAAACTCTGGGAATTCGTGGTGTAGGTCATGTTTTTCTATCATCATAATACTCTCCTGTATTCCATACTTTTCGTTGAGTTATATATATTTCCATTAATACTCTACATCTTTATCTCTGTCCATATTTGATCTAGCACAAACTCTATAGATAAGGCTTTTACTGTTCATCTAATATTAGTTCAATTACTATACATTATTGTTTTATATTTCGATTATAACAACTATGATATTAAATTTTTAATTACGCATTCTTTTACATTTATACCTTCACCCCTATCTAGTTTATCTTAAACATAAAAAAAGGGCATATCGCTATGCCCTTTACCTATATATTTAACGCGTAAGCGACTACGATAATAAAGAAATATCCGCGATAGCAAAGAAGCTATTACGTATTTCATTAAGTAGCGTTAAGCGATTAACTTTAACGGCTTCATCATCACTCATCACCATAACGTTATCAAAGAAAGTATCAATTGGTGTTTTTAATTGAGCAAGCTCAGATAAAGCTGCTTGATAATTTTTATGCGCCATTAATGGTGCAACTTTTATACTGATACTTTGGAATACATTTGCAAGATCTTTTTCTGCTTGTTCGCTTGCTAACTCAGTTTTGAAAGCATCATAAAGTTGGCCATCAAACTTAGCAAGAATATTACCAACACGCTTATTTGCTGCTGCTAATGTAGCTGCTTCCGCAAGTTCACCAAAGAAACTAACCGCTTGAATACGCTTGTCAAAATCTAATGGTGCACTTGGTTTTTTTGCAAGTACCGCTTGAATAACATCAATAGCAATACCTTGTTCTTGATAAAAAGCACGGAAACGGCCCATAATAAAATCAAATACATTATCAGCCGTATTTTCATTCACTAATTTATCATCAAATAAATTAATACTTTCGGCTATCAACGTCACAAGATCTAAATCTAATTGCTTTTCAATGATAATGCGTATCACGCCAATGGCAGCTCTTCGCAAGGCAAACGGGTCTTTATCACCTTTAGGTGGTTGGTTAATACCGAATATCCCTACTAAGGTGTCAATTTTATCACTGATTGCAACTGCACAGCCTATCGTCGCCTCAGGTAAACTGTCTCCTGCATAACGTGGACGATATTGATCTTCTAATGCTTGAGCTATTGCTTTATTTTCACCATCATTGAGGGCATAGTATTTCCCCATTGTGCCTTGCACTTGAGGAAACTCTAACACCATGTCCGACATTAAATCTGTTTTACTCAACAAACCAGCACGATAAGCATCGTCACTGTTTTCACCTAATTGCTCGGCGATAACTCTGCTTAAATGAGCAATGCGCATCGACTTAGCTTTTAACGTACCAAGTTGTTTTTGAAATAATACCGATTCTAATGTCAACAGTCTTGATTCTAATGTCTGCTTTTTATCTGTTTTAAAGAAAAACTCAGCGTCCGCTAATCTAGGACGAATGACTTTCTCATTTCCAAATATCACTTGTTTTGGATCTTTCGATTCGATATTGGTAACAAAAATAAATTTATTAACTAATATTCCGTCACTATTTGTAACCGGGAAATATTTTTGATGATCCTTCATAGAGTAAATTAATGGCTCAGCAGGTACATTAAGAAAGTCTTCATCAAAAGTACCCACTAATGTTATTGGCCATTCAACTAATGAAGTGACCTCTTCCAACAAGTCTTCATCGATTAATGCAACAGCAGAAATATCTTGTTCTGTTTGTTTTATTTGTTGAATAATTTTATCTTGGCGTGCTTGGTAATCAACTTCTACATACGCATTTAATAACTCAGCTTGATAATCATTTGCATGATTAAGTGTAACCAACCCTTGATGATGGAATCGGTGACCTTGCACTTGATTGCTTGAATTCACACCTAGCGCTGCGCCAGCAATAACTTTATCGCCATACATTAACGTTAAGGTATGAACAGGTCTAATAAACTGAATTCGTTCTGATCCCCAACGCATAGGCTTGGCAATAGGTAGCTTACTTAATGCCGTAACAACCATATCGGGTACTAACTCATGAATAGTTTTACCAGAAACAGTAGCTTTGTGAAGTAACCACTCACCTTTTGGTGTGATCAATCGTTCTGCTTGCTCAATAGTAATACCGTTAGAGCGAGCCCAGCCCTTAGCGGCTTTACTTGGTTGCCCTTGCTCATCAAAAGCGACGTTCACTGCTGGTCCGCGTTTTTCTACTACTTTATCAGCTTGCTTATCGTCTAGTCCTATTACTTGAATAGCTAAACGGCGCGGCGTTGCAAACCATTTAATATCAGAATAAGATAAATCATTACTATCTAGCTGACTTTTAATATTGTCATAAAATGCTATTGCTAATGTTTTTAGCGATTTCGGTGGTAATTCTTCTGTACCTAATTCAATCAGGAGAGTTTCGTTAATCATTATTTGTCTCCTTTAACTGAATGATCAGTTTTATTTTTACTCGCTTTCTCTTTACAAAGAGGAAAGCCTAGCTCTTCACGTTTTGCGTAATAAGCTTCTGCAACGGCTTTAGACAAAGTACGTACACGTAAAATATAACGTTGGCGTTCTGTAACTGAAATAGCATGTCGAGCATCAAGTAGGTTGAACGCATGCGAAGCTTTCATTACTTGCTCATAAGCAGGTAATGGTAAATTAGCTTCAATCAATTTTTGACTATCTTTTTCACATTGATCAAACTGCTTAAAAAGTGCATCAACATCGGCATGTTCAAAATTATAAGTAGATTGCTCTACTTCATTTTGATGAAAAACATCACCGTAAGTCACTGTTCCCATAGGACCATCAGCCCAAACAAGATCATAAATACTGTCTACATTTTGAATATACATGGCTAGACGCTCTAACCCGTATGTAATCTCACCTGTTACTGGTGTACATTCTAAGCCACCCACTTGCTGAAAATAGGTAAACTGTGTAATTTCCATGCCATTAAGCCAAATCTCCCAGCCTAAACCCCACGCACCTAATGTGGGTGATTCCCAATTATCTTCAACAAAACGAATATCATGAACCAATGGATCAATACCTAATTCTTTTAAAGAATTAAGATAAAGTTCTTGGATATTTTTTGGTGATGGTTTTAACATTACTTGAAATTGATAATAATGTTGCAATCGATTTGGATTTTCACCATAACGACCATCCGTAGGTCGTCGACAAGGTTGTACATAAGCACTACTGATTGGCTCAGGACCTATAGAACGCAAAAATGTCATTGGGTGGAATGTTCCTGCCCCAACCTCTAAATCTAATGGTTGTACGATAACACAACCTTGACGTGACCAATAATCTTGCAACTGCAATATAAGGCCCTGAAACGTTTTACAATTGAAACTAGTCATGGATGTTCAAATTCACTTTTGTTTAGATTTAATTACAAGTTTTATACCCGCTCCACTTGAGGATGTTCGTTTCAGGAAGTCTGAGCGATTCATAATCAAGGCACATTTTTTTATTAAGGGTCATCCCCTTAAAAAGAAATGTAACACAGAGTATGATTTGCTCAGCCTTCCCCAAAGGGCTGGTTTAGAAACGCTTTATGCTGCGTTATTGATTTCGAAAAGGGAACAACCATTCTCTTCAATCAATGTCTTGCTTAAAGGCTTTTCTAATTCCAGCTGAATAATGCATCCTCAAGTGGAACGGGTATATTTAACTGTAACGCTTAAAAAATAAAAACCCAGTTATGAAGACCGGGTATATTATTTGTATTTTAACTACACAATTATTATTCGTAGTAGTTTGATTAAAAGTCTAAATTGGAGACCTTTAATGCATTTTCTTCAATGAAATGGCGACGTGGTTCAACATGATCACCCATAAGGGTAGTAAATAATTGATCCGCAGCAATAGCGTCTTCAATGGTTACTTGTAACATACGACGTGTATCAGGATCCATAGTGGTTTCCCATAATTGTTCAGGGTTCATTTCACCTAACCCTTTATAACGCTGTATGTACTGTCCACGTTTAGATTCTGCCATTAACCAATTTAATGCTTCCTCGAAGCTTTCTACCGGTTTAGTCTTCTCTCCACGTTTAGCATACGCACCTTCTTCCATTAAACCATTAATAGAATCGTTTAATGAAACAATCGAGGCGAACTCACTAGACTGAACAAAATCATAACTACAATTATAGACTTTATCTATACCATGTTGACGAACATTAAATCGAGGGTAGTAAATATTACGCTCAGTATCATGCTCAACACTGACGGTGTAAATAGAACCATTACCATCTTGATTTTCAAGTTGGGTAATTAAATCCTTTGCCCAAGCATATACTGTCATTTTATCAGCAAATTCTTCTGGTGTAATATTTACGCTGTATATCATTTTTTCTAGAATATCACTTGGGATCTGTCTTGAAATTCTTTTAATAATATCCATCGTTGTACGGTATTTATTTACTAACTGTTCAAGCGCTAAACCAGCAATTCCAGGTGCAGCTTCATTTACATGAATAGTGGCATTCTCTAATGCTAGTGTAGTTAAGTATTCTGTTAATCCGTCATCATCTTTAATATAACGTTCTTGCTTACCCTTTTTCACTTTATACAAAGGAGGTTGAGCAATAAAGATATGACCTCGTTCCATTATTTCAGGCATTTGACGATAGAAGAAAGTAAGCAATAATGTACGGATATGAGAACCATCGACATCAGCATCAGTCATAATAATAATACTGTGATAACGTAGTTTCTCTGGATTATATTCATCTCGACCAATACCACAACCTAGTGCGGTAATTAAGGTGCCTACTTCTTGTGATGAAATCATTTTATCAAAACGTGCTTTTTCTACGTTAAGGATTTTACCCTTCAATGGCAATATGGCTTGGTTTTTACGGTTACGTCCCTGCTTGGCTGAACCGCCAGCAGAGTCCCCTTCCACAATATAAATTTCAGAAAGCGCAGGATCTTTTTCCTGACAATCAGCTAGTTTACCTGGTAAACCTGCAATATCTAACACACCTTTACGACGTGTCATTTCTCGAGCTTTACGCGCTGCTTCACGTGCTCTTGCTGCATCAACTATCTTCATAATAATGGTGCGAGCAATGCCTGGATTTTCTAATAAATATTCACCTAGCTTTTCACCCATGGCTTGCTCAACTGCAGTTTTAACTTCAGAAGAGACGAGCTTATCTTTAGTTTGAGAAGAAAACTTAGGATCTGGTACTTTTACGGATATTACTGCTGTTAAACCTTCGCGAGCATCATCACCTGTCGCACTCGTTTCAGTACTACCTTTCTTGGCTTTATTTAAACCTTCTTTAACCATGTAAGAGTTTAACGTTCTCGTTAGTGCGGTTCTAAAACCACTTAAATGAGTACCACCATCACGTTGTGGAATATTGTTAGTGAAACAGAAAATATTTTCTTGGAATCCATCATTCCACTGCATAGCCACTTCAACAATAATTCCGTCTTCTCTTTCTAAATCGAAATAGAAGATTTCCTGATTGACGGCAGTTTTATTCGTATTCAAATAATCAACAAACGCTTGAATACCACCTTCATAATAAAAGTGTTCATCTTTACCTTCGCCACGTTCATCAATTAATCGAATAGAAATACCAGAGTTTAAAAACGATAATTCACGAATACGTTTTACCAAAATATCATAGTGAAATAATACGTCAGTGAATGTTTCACTACTTGGCCAAAAGCGAACTTCGGTGCCCGTTTGTTTACTATCACCCACAGTCGCTAATGGTGCATCAGGAACACCACCGGTGTAGAACTGTTCATACAACTTTCCTTTACGTCGTACATTCAACTTTAACTTTCGGCTCAACGCATTGACCACCGAAATACCTACACCATGAAGGCCACCAGATACTTTATAACCAGAATCTTCTCCACCAAATTTACCACCAGCATGTAATACTGTCATGATAACCTCAGCTGCTGACACACCCTCTTCTGGATGAATATCTGTTGGTATACCACGGCCATCATCCTTTACAGAAACTGACCCATCAAGGTGTATTTTTACAACGATTTCTTTACAATGACCAGCAAGAGCTTCATCAATTGAATTATCTAAGACTTCAAAAACCATATGATGCAAGCCGGTTCCATCATCAGTGTCACCAATATACATACCTGGTCTTTTACGTACCGCATCAAGTCCTTTAAGTACTTTAATACTGGACGAACCATATTCATTTTCTACTGTCATAGTTTTAGCCTATTCACTCTATATTGCTTTTTCTGATTGATTGAACTCAGAATCGTCTGGATATCTCTCTGATACTCTACCATGTTTCACGTGGAACATGCTGTATTTTCTATCATCACATGGTCCAAAAAATGGTTGTAATACACTAGATTCTATTGCCGTAATAATTACTTGGCAGTCCAATTTGTTTATTGCTTTTGATAAAGCAGAACGTGAATTAAGATCTAACTCAGCTCCTATATCATCTATCAATAAAATTGGTTTTACTACCTTAACTCTTGCAATAAAACTTGCTTGAGCAAAAGTTAATGCTAGTAAAAACAACTTTTGTTGTCCTCTTGATAATTCAGTTTCGATCGCTTTTTTATCAAGTAGAAACTTTACATCGAATTTATGTGCACCATATAAGCTGTAACCAAAACTAATTTCTCTATATTGGTTACTAGAGAGTACATCAACAAGGGCCATTTTTTTTGACCAACCTTGTAAATATTGTACTGTTACCCGTTCATTAAGATCAGGTAATAGTATAGCTAGCCAGTAGTTTAATTCCAAAATAATATCTGAAACATAGCTTGCTCTTAATACAGTTACTTCAATGGACAACTGACAAAATTGTTCTGTCCAATAAGTTAACATCGAATTATTATCAATATCAGAAAACTTATCAATTGACCGTATACAAGCATTACGTTGTTTAAGTACTCTATTGAAAGTCTTCCACAAAGTAGAAAATTCATGTTTCACGTGGAACATACCTAAATCAACGAAGCGTCTACGTTCTTTAGGGCCACCAAAAAAAAGTTTAAAACTCTCAGGGGTTACAATCTGTATAGCAATATTTTTAGCTAGAACAGATAGCTTACTATATCGTTCCCCATCAATTTTTATATTCGTTAAACCAGTAGATATATCCCTACTTAAACCTAATTGGCGATCGTTACTATCTTTTACGCTTACCACAAAATTTTGGGTTTCATGGCAAGCGAGGGAGTTTACTTTACTGGTTCTAAAAGATTTACCATGACCAAGGAAAAATATGGCTTCTAATAAACTACTTTTACCACTGCCGTTATCGCCAACAAAAAAATTTAACTTGGGGTGAAAATCAATTAATACTCCGTCTAAATTACGAAAGTTTTGGGTAATCAACTTATCTACACTCATTATATTTTTTCAATTTTAATAATTAAAGATAACAAACTAAATATATTTACAGACGCATTGGCATAACGACATAAAGAGCTTCGCCCGAATCAGCACCTTCAATCACCACACTAGAATTGGCATCAGCTAAAGTAAACTTTACTTGCTCATCTTTTATTGCGCTAAGTACGTCGAGAACGTAACTGACATTAAAGCCAACCTCCAAATTTACATAAGGAAAATCTATTTCTAGCTCTTCTTCCGCTTGTTCTTGTTCAGGATTATTGGCAGTGATTTTTAACAACGAATGAGAAAAATTTAAACGAACACCTTTAAATTTTTCATTGGAAAGAATGGAGGCACGTGAAAGTACTTGTCGTAACTGCTCTTTGTCGGTAATAAAAATTTTGTCACCATTACGTGGTAACACTCGACGATAATCAGGAAAGCGGCCATCAACTAACTTGCTAGTAAATGAGAATTCACTATCAATTATTCGAATATGATTTGAACCTAAATAAACATCAACCTGTTCATCAACAGCCGATAGTAAACGAATAATTTCTAAAATACCTTTTCTAGGGACGATAACTTGTCTGGCAGGTAACGCTAAAGAGTCATTTGAAATTTTGCAAATTGCCAATCGGTGGCCATCTGTTGCTACTGAACGAATTTCATTCCCTTCACTTTCAATAGACATCCCATTAAGATAATAACGTACATCTTGGTTTGCCATAGAAAAATGAGTACTTTCAATTAAACGTAATAATTCAGATTTCAATAATTTAAATTCTACATCCCCTTTCCATTCTTCAATATTAGGGAAATCAGTAGCGGGTAAGGTTGAGAGTGAATAACGGCTGCGGCCTGAAGATAGCTTTACCGTATCGTCTTGGGCAGTAAAAGTGATCAATGAATTTTCTGGTAAACTTTTACATATATCAACTAACTTTCTAGCCGGTATTGTTAATTTACCCTCTTCACCTTGGTTGTCTATTTCAGCATAAGCAACCATTTCTAACTCTAAGTCGGTGGCTGTTAAGGTAAGTGATTGCCTACTTACATCAAAAAGTATATTTCCTAAAATAGGTAATGTACTTTTACGTTCAACCGCGCCAGAAACTAACAAAAGTGGTTTTAGTAATAATTCTCTATTAATTGAAAACTTCATTTATATTCCTGCTTATACTCATATTTATTATTGTGAAAGAAATACATTAAATAAAAAACTTAATTTTTTAGTACACAACTTCGATATATCAAGAAGAAAGTGTTCTAATTAAATTGGAATAATCTTCTTTAATATCATGGAATTCCTCTCGTAGAGATTTAACCTTACGACAGGCATGGAGCACAGTAGTATGATCTCTTCCACCAAAAGCATCACCAATTTCAGGTAAACTGTGATTTGTTAATTCTTTAGATAATGCCATTGCTAACTGTCTAGGTCTAGCAACAGATCTATTTCTTCGTTTAGATAACAAATCAGCGACTTTAATTTTATAATATTCTGCAACAGTACGTTGGATATTATCTATGGTAACCAATTTATCTTGTAATGCTAATAGATCTCTTAATGCTTCACGGACAAAGTCTATGGTGATAGCACGACCTGTGAAATTAGCATTGGCGATGACTCTATTTAGCGCACCTTCTAATTCACGTACATTTGAACGTAAACGTTTGGCTATAAAAAAAGCGACTTCATCTGCAAGGTTTATATTATTTTCTTGTGCTTTTTTCTTCAAAATTGCAACCCGTGTTTCTAACTCTGGAGGCTCAATAGCAATAGTTAACCCCCAGCCAAAACGGGATTTTAGTCTATCATCAACAGCGACCTCTTTAGGGTAACGATCACTTGTTAGAATGATTTGCTGATTACCCTCTAACAAAGCGTTAAAGGTGTGAAAAAACTCTTCCTGAGTTCTATCTTTACCGGCGAAAAATTGGATATCGTCTATTAATAGCGCATCAACACTTCTATAATAATGTTTAAACTTTTCCATTTCATTGTTTTGAAGCGCTTTTACCATATCCTGAACAAATCGCTCAGAATGCATATAAGCAATTTTTGCGTTCGGATTATTTTCTAATATGGCATTACCAACTGCGTGCAATAGATGTGTTTTGCCAAGGCCAGTACCACCGTATATAAATAAAGGGTTATACGCTGCACCTGGATTATCAGCAACCTGTGATGCTGCCGCGCGTGCCAATTGATTAGATTTACCCTCGACAAAATTGTCAAATGTATATTTAACTCTCATATGAGCTTTTTTGGGTAAACCCGTAGTAACTTCATCTGCAGTTGCTATTTTATTGTTTTTGGTGAAATTAGGACCAGCAGAGGATGACAAGGGATTATTTTTCACTATGGGTGTTGGAGTTAAGGGTTTACTTCCAACATCAAACTTTAGCAAATAAGCATCTTCTCCGTCAGTCATTGTAATTAATTCATTAATACGATCAACGTATTTATCACGCACCCAATCCAAAACAAATCGGTTGGGGGCATAAAGTGTTAAAACATTATTAGTTACTACACATTGCAGTGGTCGAATCCACATACTGAATTGCTGAGCAGGTAATTCTTCTTGAAGAACAGATAGGCAACGTTGCCAAAGTGAATGTTCCAACCAAAACTCCAAAGGAAAGTAATATAATCAGCTTGCAAAGCGTATGCACTATTTATGATAAATGAATGCTGTATAATAATATTTAATGTCAAAATAAACAAAAAATAATGAACTCAAAGAACCAATGCAAGTGAAAATTTTTATTATGTACTGCCATTATCTATGTACTTATCCACAAGTGCAATAATCACTGACAAGTATTATTAATTATTTTTATCGATTAGATGTTAAGTTGATGTAATAACGATCAATTATAAACATCAATATATTAAATAAAGATAAAACAAACTTAATACTGCATTTAATTATGGTGATAAAAACTATAAAAAATCATAGATTTAAATAAAAAAATAAAAACCTGTGGATATTTTTTTATAAATAATAGAAAAATCTAGGAGATATGTACCATACAATCGAGATATAGAGGATCTTAAGTAAGATCATTTATAGATAGAGTAATATAATATATTGACAATAGCTTAGTTAAGCTTTATAATTCGCCCTCTTTTTTTAGACCTGTGTGCTCATAATGGCTTTTTTGTCAGGGCAACAA
>DPHE01000036.1:0-15600 GCA_003521815.1 Colwellia sp. | reverse complement strand
ACTAAGAAATTAGACTTAAGATATGGTAACTAATAAAGTTACTTATGAATTTAATCGGGAGTCACGTCTGTTGACTCCCGGTCACTTTCAATCGGTATTTAAAAAACCAATTCGATTTGGTTCATCCCACTTTACTATTCTAGTTACACCCTCTCATTTACCTGATGATTCATGTAAAAATAATCGTTTAGGCCTAGCTATAGCTAAAAAACGCGTAAAACTTGCCGTTCAACGCAATAGAATAAAAAGAATTGTTAGAGAAAGCTTTCGTTTGAATCAGCATGAAATACCTCCTATCGACATGGTAGTTATGGTAAAGTCCGGTATTGATCAGTTAGACAACAAAGAAATTAATCAACAATTATCAAAAATATGGCGAAAAATAAATCAGCGCCACAAAAGTTAGCGATAACCTGTATAAAAGGATATCAGCACTTTATTAGCCCAATATTAGGATCAAATTGTCGATTTGACCCTACATGCTCTAGTTATGCCAGTATAGCAATAAATCGTTTTGGTGTAATAAAAGGGTGTTGGTTAGCGAGCAGGCGTATATTGAAATGCCATCCGCTGAATGAAGGAGGTGAAGATCCTGTTCCACCTTTAAATGAAGATAAGTGACTTAATGCTAAATCCATAATACTAGATTTTAGTCTACATATTTTAAAAGGTGGTTGGTTAACTAGCTAACGTATACTAAGATGCCTTGCAATTAATTAAAAGCAGGTGGGTATAACCCCTGTCAACACAAACAGAAGAGAAATAAACCCTATGGAATCTCAACGCAGTCTGCTATTTATTGCGCTTATGGTTGTTACTTACTTATTATTTAGTCAGTGGCAATTAGGAAATGCTCCAGCAATTGAACAAACAACCCTTAGTCAAGCAACAGCACAAAATAATAATGCAGAATTTGTACCTGAATCATCAGAGTCTTCAGCGTTATTAGTCAAGGCAGTTCATTCTAGTTCTAAATTAATTACAGTAACCACTAATACATTAATTATTAAAATTAATAAGCAGGGTGGTGATATTGTCGAAGCTAAGCTACGTAAATACGATACTGAACAAGGTAATGGTATTCCATTTACAATTTTACAAAATGGTAATCAAAAATATGTAGCACAAAGTGGTTTAACCGGTGCAAATGGAGTTGACAGAGTTATTAAAGGTCGACCTATTTACAGCAGCTCGCAAACTAGCTATGAATTATCATCAGATGAATTAACGGTTGATTTAGTTTTTCAGGATGAACAAGGGTTAACTGTTACTAAACGTTTTATATTTGATGCTGACAGTTATAGCGTTAATGTTAATTACGTTATTGAAAATGGCACAACAAACACTGTTTCAGTGCAAATGTATGGACAATTAAAACAGTCTACGCTTGTTGACACGTCAACAGGCATGTTACCTACTTATAGAGGTGCTGCTTTTTCAACTAATGAAGATCGTTATGAAAAATATGATTTTGATGACATTAGCGAAGCTAACTTAAACAAAACAACTCCTGGTGGCTGGGTAGCCATGCTTGAACATTATTTTGTTTCAGCTTGGGTACCTGCTGCAACAGACAATAACCAACTATATACTAGCTATAGCAATAACCTAGAAGCAGTAGTTGGCTTTAAAGCACCGGCAATCAATATTGATGCCGGTGAAAAAGGTAAAACATCTGCAATTTTCTATGTAGGTCCTAAAGATCAGGAAGTATTAGAAAAAATTGCACCAAACTTAGATCTAACCATAGATTATGGTTTTTTATGGATGATCAGCCAACCGCTGTTCTGGCTATTATTAAAAATTCAAAGTTTTGTTACTAACTGGGGTCTTGCCATTATTATAATCACCTTAATTGTTAAAGGTGGTATGTATCCTCTTACCAAGTCACAATATACTTCGATGGCACGAATGCGTGAATTAGCGCCTAAAATGGCCAAATTAAAAGAACGCTTTGGTGATGACAAGCAAAAAATGTCTCAAGCTACTATGGAAATGTACCGTAAAGAAAAAGTAAATCCAGCAGGCGGTTGTTTACCATTA
Source organism: Colwellia sp. (assembly GCA_003521815.1). Taxonomy (GTDB): domain Bacteria; phylum Pseudomonadota; class Gammaproteobacteria; order Enterobacterales; family Alteromonadaceae; genus Colwellia. The sequence goes on along the minus strand of DPHE01000036.1, from coordinate 13,557 downwards.
ATTTTACAAATGCCAATTTTCTTAGCGCTATATTGGGTATTTTTAGAAAGTGTAGAGTTACGTCATGCGCCATTCGTATTCTGGATTCAAGATTTATCAGCTATGGACCCATACTTTGTATTACCTATATTAATGGGTATTAGTATGTATGTAATGCAAAAGCTACAGCCGATGACAGTACAAGATCCAATGCAACAAAAAATAATGCAATATATGCCTGTTGCCTTTTCTATATTTATGGCGTGGTTCCCATCTGGGTTAGTGCTTTACTGGTTTATAAGTAACTTAATTTCAATAGCCCAAATGAAAATTATTTTTAGTAGTATTGAAAATAAAAAGTTGGAAGAAACAAAGTAATAATGGTGAGCGACAAGTGTTAAGTCGATAAAGCACCAAATATTAATAAAAGCGATTTCTTGCAAAAGAGATCGCTTTTTTGTTAGTTGCAATTAAATAAAGTAAAATACCTTAAAATAGTTATTCAGTTACCAAAATATATGACATCATCATTTAATGAAAAAAGTACAATTACTGCACAAGCTACCGCCCCAGGCCGAGGCGGTGTAGGTATTATTCGTGTTTCAGGACCCGAAGCGAAAAATATTGCACAGGCTATTTTAGGTAAAATACCAGAGGTAAGAAAAGCAGAATACTTGCCCTTTACTGATGCTAACAATGAAGTTTTAGATCAAGGTATAGCACTATTTTTTCAAGCGCCAAACTCATTTACAGGTGAAGATGTTATAGAATTTCAAGGTCATGGTGGCCCAGTTATTTTAGACATGTTACTTAATGCAATTCTTGCACTACCTAAAGTAAAAATGGCGAAACCCGGTGAATTTAGTGAACAAGCTTTTCTCAATGATAAACTCGATTTAACCCAAGCAGAAGCCATTGCCGATTTGATTAATTCTAGTTCAGAACAAGCAGCTCGATCCGCCCTGCACTCCCTTCAAGGTGATTTTTCGAAACTCGTAAATGCAATGGTTGAAAGCATAATTCACCTACGCATGTATGTTGAAGCCGCTATTGATTTTCCAGAGGAAGAAATTGATTTTCTTGCTGATAAGAAAATAGTTACCGATCTAAAAGCGATTATTAACCAAGTTGAAAGTGTTCAAAAGCAAGCACAACAAGGCAGTATTATCCGTGAGGGTATGCGCGTTGTTATTGCTGGCCGTCCAAATGCGGGTAAATCAAGCTTACTTAATGCATTAAGCGGTAAAGAAACGGCCATAGTCACAGATATAGCTGGAACTACCCGTGACGTATTAACAGAACAAATTCATATTGACGGTATGCCACTGCATATTATTGATACCGCAGGTTTGCGTGAAAGTGATGACAAAGTTGAACAAATAGGCATAGAGCGCGCATGGCAAGAAATAAAACAAGCCGATCGCGTTTTATTGATGGTAGATGCTAGTGAAAATCATGATGTTTTAGAAGATGATCAAGATATTAAGAATCATTACCCTGAATTTTTCAAAAAATTGCCCAATAATATAGGTTTAACGTTAGTCAGAAATAAAGCGGATATAAATCAAACTATCAGTCAAAAAAATATAGGTTTGACTGAATTTACCGATCAAAAACAAACAAAACACAGCATCGTAACCTTATCAGCAAAAACTGGTGCAGGTGTTGATAGCTTAAAAGAGCACTTAAAACAAATTATGGGTTACCAAGGTAGCACTGAAGGTGGTTTTATGGCGAGAAGACGCCATTTAACCGCTTTAAACAATACACATCAACATTTGATTACCGGCTTAGATCAACTTGAATCTTATGTAGCTGGTGAAATACTCGCAGAAGAATTAAGAATATGCCAACAAGAACTAGACCAAATCACCGGAGAGTTCACCAGTGATGATTTGTTAAGTAAAATATTTAGCTCTTTTTGTATTGGTAAATAGTCTACATTTTTGTTAACACCTAGACCTCTAGCTTTTATAAAATATACATTGAATTAAGTAAAAATAACAAGTTAGAGGTGATAAGTTTCAACAATTAATTGGTGCTTTTTATTATACAATTACTATTGCATCTACTAATAATTATAAGTCGAAAGAAGTATATATCACTTAATATAAGGTATTAAAATTTATAGGGAGGCCACAACAAAGCCTATAATATTATAATAAGCGCATAATTAACTATTGGAAATTGTCATATGAGCGCATTTCAAATCATTGTTGGTAGCATGTTAGGCGGTACAGAATATGTTGCTGAAGCCTGTGAAGAACAACTAAATACACTTGATCATCAGGTAAATTTACATTTAAAACCCGATTTCATCTCGATCCTTAATGACACTTTTGCTCAAAAACCCACCAAAAAGTCGATTTGGCTAATTTGTACATCCACGCATGGCGCTGGCGACTTCCCTGACAACATTCAAGCTTTTGTTAATGATCTTAATAATTGTGAACAAGATCTATCCTCAATTAATTTTATGATCATCGCGATCGGCGATTCTAGTTATGATACTTTTTGTAAAGCAGGTATAAAAATAAATAAATTATTAAAAACAAAGGGTTGTAATGAATTGATAGGGATAAAGATGATAGATATGAGTGATGATATTGATCCCGAAGCACTTGCACAGGCGTGGCTAAAACAGAAAAGAGATCTTTTATAGTGATCTTACCCATAACTTACTAACAATATACATCACAATTTAAAGCTACTGTGGATAATTTGGTGAATAAGCTATTAATTTAATCTTGTTATTCAGTGGTTAACTTTATTATTAATTAAGACTGTGTATAACTCGGTGTTTTGATCAAAGCTTATTTGCGGGTTGATCAATAATTGATAACACACTTATATTGAGCTTAACTTTATAATAAATATAGTAAAAAGTGACTTACACACAGAAATATAGTTACTTAATAAATAATAATAATAAGATCTATATAAAGATCTTATAATATATTAGAGAGATCAATGCCTGATCTTTTTAATCATTTGATCGTTTCCCTCAAGGCAAAAAAGCGCTAAAATATCTCTCCTGATTTTTAAAATTACTTTTTTGTTGAAAATAATTTCATCTGAGTGAGTAGTTCATTTTTTTATTAGAAACGTAACGCTGAAGGTTTAGATTTATGTGGTATCAAGAATTTTATGATGTAATCGTTGTTGGTGGTGGCCATGCGGGCACAGAAGCCGCACTTGCTTCTGCACGAATGGGTTGCAAAACGTTGTTGCTGACCCACAACATAGATACGTTAGGACAAATGTCTTGTAATCCTGCCATTGGTGGTATTGGTAAAGGTCATTTAGTAAAAGAAATTGATGCCTTAGGCGGATTAATGGCTACAGCCATTGATCATAGTGCTATTCAATTTAGAACATTGAATGCTAGCAAAGGTCCTGCGGTAAGAGCTACACGTGCCCAAGCAGACAGAGCATTATATAGATCTTTTGTTCGACAAAGCTTAGAAAATCAAGAAAACTTAACTATTTTTCAACAACCTTGTGATGATCTGATCTTAGAGAATGATCGTGTTGTTGGTGTATCAACGCAAATGGGATTGAAATTTAAAAGTAAAACGGTTGTGTTAACCGTAGGAACTTTCCTTTCAGGACTAATTCATATAGGTTTAAACAACTATCAGGGTGGCCGAGCAGGAGATCCTGCTAGTATGAATTTAGCGGCTAAAATGCGTGATATGCCTTTTAGAATGGATCGTTTAAAAACGGGTACACCACCACGTTTAGATGCTCGTTCATTAGACTTTTCAGTGATGGAAGAACAACCAGGTGATTCACCCAGACCTGTATTCTCATTTATGGGATCACGAGAAGATCATCCTGAACAGATTTCTTGTTACATCACGCATACTAATGAGCAAACTCATCAACATATTCGTGATGGCCTTGATCGTTCTCCTATGTACACTGGTGTTATTGAAGGAGTAGGTCCTAGATACTGCCCTTCCATTGAAGATAAAATCACACGTTTTGCTGATAAAAACTCTCATCAAATATTTGTTGAACCAGAAGGTTTAACCACCCATGAAATTTATCCTAATGGTATTTCAACAAGTTTACCTTTTGACGTACAAATGAATCTAGTGCGTTCAATTAAAGGCTTTGAAAATGCTTTTATTACTCGTCCTGGTTATGCCATTGAATATGATTATTTTGATCCCCGTGATTTGAAACAATCATTAGAAAGTAAATTTATTGAAAATTTATATTTTGCTGGTCAAATTAATGGGACAACTGGCTATGAAGAAGCTGGAGCTCAAGGGCTTATCGCAGCGACTAACGCTGCTAATCGCGTTAAGGGTAAGGATGAATTTACTTTAGGTCGTGATCAAGCGTATATGGGCGTACTTATTGATGATTTATCTACGTTAGGTACTAAAGAACCTTACCGTATGTTTACTTCTCGTGCAGAGTATCGTTTATTATTACGTGAAGACAATGCTGATATTCGTTTAACTGAGAAAGGACGATCAGTAGGTCTAGTTGATGATCTTCGTTGGCAGCGCTTTAACGAAAAAATGGAAAATATTGAATTAGAACGTCAACGATTAAAAGATACTTGGGTTCAAAAAGATCATCATTGTGTTGAAGAAGTAAATAAATTACTTAAAAGCCCAATGAGTAAAGAAGCAAGTTTAGAAGATTTGATTCGTCGTCCTGAAGTTCGTTATGAAGATCTAATGAAAATTGAAGGAGTAGGGCCAGAAATAGCGGATAAGCAAGCTTCAGAACAAATTGAAATTCAAACAAAATATGCAGGTTATATTGATAGACAGCTAGATGAAATAGCAAAAAGAAATCGAAATGAAAGCACACCAATCCCATTGGATTTTGATTATCAACAAATATCAGGGCTTTCTAATGAAGTCGTTGCTAAGTTAAAAGATGCAAGACCAGAGACTATTGGTAAAGCTTCTCGAATTTCTGGTATTACTCCCGCAGCAATTTCGTTATTATTGGTTTACTTAAAAAAACATGGTTTACTCAGTAAAATAGCTTAGTAAATTCAGTATTAATTAATAAAGTAGTAAAGCAATAAAAAATGACCTTAACAACTGATTTACAAGCATTGCTTGCGAAAACAACATTACAAGTATCTGAAGAACAGGTCCAATTACTTATTCAATATGTAGAGCTTTTACATAAATGGAATAAAGCGTATAACTTAACGTCTGTTCGTGAACCACAGCAAATGCTTATTAAGCATATTATGGATAGCTTAATGGTTGGCGAAGTATTACAAGGTGAAAATTTTATCGATGTTGGTACTGGTCCTGGTTTACCGGGTATTCCATTAGCTATTTTATATCCAGAAAGAAATTTTGTTTTATTAGACAGTTTAGGAAAACGTGTTACTTTTCTAAGACAGATCATATTTCAATTAAAACTAACTAACGTACAACCAATAAAATCACGAATAGAAGAGTATATTGTTGAAACACCTTTTGACGGTGTGTTAAGTCGCGCTTTTTCTTCACTTAATGATATGGTAAGTTGGTGCTCACATTTAGTTACTTTTGAACATGGACAATTTTTTGCGTTAAAAGGACAATACCCAACAGAAGAGTTAGTACAATTACCTGAAAATATAAAATTAGTCTCTAGCCATACAATAAAGGTTCCTGAGCTTGTTGGTGAACGACATGTTATTGTATTAAAAAAAGTATAATGAACAATAATAAATATTAAAAAGAGGCATTTGTGGGAAAAATAATTGCAGTTGCAAATCAGAAAGGTGGCGTTGGTAAAACAACTACCGCGGTTAATTTAGCCGCCTCTTTAGCCGCAACTAAGCGTAAAATATTATTAATAGACCTCGACCCGCAAGGTAACGCTACGATGGCAAGTGGCATTGATAAATATGAAGTACCAGCCACCTGCTATGAATTATTAGTTGAAGAACAATCAGTAGAGCAAGTTGTACAAACAGAAACGTCTGGTCTTTATGATATTATTGCGGCTAATGCAGATGTTACTGCGGCTGAAATTAAGTTGATGGAAGTATATTCGCGAGAGCAAAGATTAAAAACAGCATTAGCACCCGTAAAAGACTATTATGATTTTATTATTATTGACTGCCCTCCTTCATTAAATATGTTAACTGTAAATGCCATGACGGCAGCAGATTCTGTACTTGTTCCTATGCAGTGTGAATATTATGCATTAGAAGGGTTAACCGCTTTAATGGATACTATTTCTAAATTAACGTCTGTTGTTAATAGTGATCTTCATATAGAAGGTATTTTACGTACCATGTATGATCCACGTAATCGTTTGGCTAATGATGTTTCAGAACAATTAAAACGTCATTTTGGTGATAAAGTATATCGTAGTGTAATTCCTCGTAATATTCGTTTAGCTGAAGCGCCTAGTTTCGGCTCTCCCGCTATGTATTATGATAAATCCTCCACAGGGGCTAAAGCCTATTTAGCGTTAGCAGGAGAAGTATTACGTCAAAATATAACTATCACACCATCTTCATCTGAAAATGAATCATCAGCATCTGAAAAGTTAGCTGAGTAAATTCAAGGAATATTATGAGCCCAGCAAAACGACGTGGATTAGGCAGAGGTCTTGACGCTTTACTTACTCCCCAAACAAAAGCCCCTACCCTTGATGATGAGAAAGATAAGCTTGAGTCAAGAGTAAAGGATGGTGACTTAATAAAAATATCAATAAATAAATTATCACCAGGAAAATATCAACCACGTAAAGATATGTCTGATGCGGCATTAGAAGAACTATCTCTTTCTATTCAGTCTCAAGGTATTATTCAACCTATTGTCGTTAGGCCATTAACTGAATATAAGTTTGAAATTATTGCTGGTGAGCGTCGCTGGCGTGCTGCACAGTTGGCTAAATTAACAGAAGTGCCTTGTTTAATTAAAGACGTGCCTGATGAATCAGCGGTTGCTATCGCATTGATTGAAAACATTCAACGAGAAGATCTTAATGCAATGGAAGAAGCTGTTGCGCTAGAACGTTTATTAACTGAATTTGATTTAACACATCAAGAAGTTGCTATTGCGGTAGGTAAATCACGTACGACTATTACAAACTTACTACGTTTAAATAATTTACATGATGAAGTTAAAACGTTCCTAGAGAATGGTGACATTGAAATGGGACACGCGCGTGCTTTGTTAGCACTTAGTGATGATCGTCAAGCTGAAGCTGCAGCAATTGTAGCGACTAAAGAATTAACAGTACGTGAAACAGAAGCGCTAATTAAAAAAATTAAAAACCCTGAAGAAATAAAACCAATTAAAGAAAAAGATCAAGAAAGTATTGAGTTAGAAAAAGACCTAACAAATAAGTTAGGTTTGAAAGTATCAGTGAGTCATAATAAAAAAGGTAAAGGAAAGTTAGTTATATCGTATAGCAAACTTGCCGAGCTTGAAACGTTATTAGCAAAAATTAAATAGCGATATTAAAGTGTATAATTTCTTTAAATATAGTGATTATGAGATTTTAACCTATTACTAATAATTTTTGTTACATCGTGCTCTTCATACTTAAGAATGATCATAATTTGTACTTTCGTTTATCAAGTCGGATAAAGGTCTAAGCCTTTAGTCGTATTTATTACAGAAATAGTAATTATTCAAGCAAAAAACAAGGCTTCTCTGCCCTATTTTCTTGCAAAAATACACACGATGGGTATACTTGCGCAAAGTTTTTACTTTTAAAGTTTTTACTTTAAAAAGGGATACAGCATATGATCAATTTCGTAATGTTTTATTTTAACTTTAGTTAAGAAGTGATAATGATAAATAAACTCACTATTGCTGGTCGAAAGCTGGCATGGCAACAAAATATTTTAGCCATTAGTCTTGTTTTATTAAGTTCATTAGTAAGTTATTTTATTTGGGGATTAGATTATGCCCAGTCAATTTTGGCTGCAGGTGTGGTAACTATCATTCCCAATATAGTTTTTGCGCTTAAAGCATTTAAATATGCTGGAGCCAAATCGTCTAAATTAGTAGTTGAATCCTTTTTTAGCGGTGTGAAATTGAAAATGGTATTAACGGCTTTGTTATTTGTACTCGCCTTTAAATTTTTAGTACTACTGCCAATACCTTTTTTTAGTATGTTTTGTTTGATTATGGCTTTACCATTAGTAACGCCCTTTATAATTAAACACTCGCTAATTAAATAGTAACAAAAGAATTTTATTTTAAACTTTAATCATTAGGAACATTAATATGTCTGCTGCTGAATTAACCAGCCAAGAATATATTAAACATCATTTAACCAATTGGACTGTAGGTGAAGGTTTTTGGACCTTACATCTAGATACTTTAGGTTGGTCGGTGTTTTTAGGCTTTATTTTTCTTTATATTTTCCGCTCAGTTGCTAAAAAAGCAACAACGGGTGTGCCAGGTAAATTACAATCTGGTGTTGAATTAGTAGTAGAGTTTGTTGATGATAGTGTAAAAAGCACTTTTCACGGCACAAACCCTTTAATTGCACCATTAGCCTTAACTGTTTTTGTTTGGGTTTTATTAATGAATGCGATGGATTGGGTACCTGTTGATTTTCTACCTTGGTTAATCGCTACAGTTGGCGGTGTAGACATGTCTCACGTTTACATGAAGCCTGTACCAACAACAGATCCTAATATGACTTTTGCCTTGGCATTAGGTGTATTTATCTTAACAATTTACTATTCGATTAAAGTGAAAGGTGTGGGTGGCTTTATTAAAGAGCTTACTACACAACCTTTTGGTCATCCTGTGATGTACCCAGTGAACTTTATTCTAGAAATGGTTACTTTATTAGCGCGTCCTCTATCATTAGCCTTACGTTTGTTTGGTAACTTGTATGCAGGTGAGTTGATATTTTTACTTATTGCAACCATTGGTTTGTTCCAATTACCAGTACACTTTTTATGGGCAGCATTTCACTTGTTGATTATCCCATTACAGGCATTCATCTTTATGATGTTAACTATTGTATATCTTAGTTTAGCACATGAGGATCACTAGATTTTTTGACAAAATTTAGAACGACGGAGTCGGCTCATAGAGTATAGGCAGGAAGCCTAAATAAACTAATTTACATTGGTAGGGGGAACTCTACTAAATGGGGACAGGAAGTCCCAAAGAAGATTTTTGTACAATTTTTTAACCCTTAAACTTTTTTAACTTTTAACATTAACTTTAAATTATCGGAGATAAATATGTTATTCATCGCTGTTGCGTTATTAATCGGTCTAGGTGCTTTAGGTACTGCGATTGGTTTTGGTATCTTAGGTGGCAAGTTCTTAGAATCTGCTGCTCGTCAACCTGAACTTGCACCACAACTTCAAGTGAAAATGTTCATCGTAGCTGGTCTTATTGATGCTATCGCTATGATCGGTGTTGCGATCGGCCTATACATGTTATTCGTACTTGCTTAATAAGTAAGTTACTAGAATTTTTAACGAATAACTAATTAGGAGGTACACAAATGAATATTAATGCCACATTAATAGGTGAGTTGATCGCATTTGTCGTATTTGTAATTTTCTGTATGAAGTTTGTATGGCCACCAATTATGGCTGCCATCGAAGCTCGTCAAGCAATTATTGCTGATGGACTTGCTGCTTCAGACCGTGCTGCTAAAGATCTTGAGCTTGCTCAAGAGAAAGCTGTAGCTCAATTAAAAGAAGCTAAAGTTGAAGCTGCATCTATTGTTGATGCTGCTAAAAAACATGAAGCTAAAATTATTGAGGAAACAGCGGGCAAAGCACAAGCTGAGAAAGAAAAGATCTTAGCTTCTGGTCATGCAGAAATCGAAACTGAACGTAACCGTGCTAAAGAAGAACTACGTAAACAAGTAGCTGTTCTTGCTATAGCGGGTGCCGAGAAAATTCTTGAGCGTTCAATTGATGGCGCTGCACACAGCGACATCTTAGACAAACTCGTCGCTGAACTTTAAGAGGAAAGAGCTATGTCTGAATTGACAACTGTCGCTCGTCCTTATGCTAAAGCAGCGTTCGAATTTGCTGTTGAAGCTAAAGCAATTGATAGCTGGTTAAGCCCAGTTAACTTTTGCTGCTGAAGTTGCTAAAGATAAAACCATTATAGGTTTTATATCTGGTGGAGCATCAGCAGAGCAAGCACAAGCATTATTTTTAAATGTTTGTGGTGAGCAAGTAGACAGTCAATGCCAAAACTTTTTGAAAGTAATGGCGAAAAACGAACGTTTGTTGGTGCTACCACAAGTTCTTGAACAATTTGTTGAGTTAAAAGCTGACTTTGATCAAGAAGTATATGTGGATGTAACCTCTGCTGTTGAAGTAACTGCAGAGCAAAAAACAACATTAAGCGCCGCGCTTGAAAAGCGCTTGGCACGTAAAGTAAAGCTTAATTGTTTTGTTGATGCAAGTATCGTTTCCGGTTTGATTATTACAAGCTGGTGACATGGTAATAGATGGTTCAGTAAAAGGTAAGTTGAACCGCTTAGCAACAACATTACAATCTTAGATAAGGGAACAGAGCATGCAACTGAATTCCACTGAAATCGCTGAACTGATCAAGAATAGAATTGAACAGTTTGACGTTGTCAGCGAAGCTCGTAACGAAGGTACTATCGTTTCTGTAACAGATGGTATTATTCGCATTAATGGTCTTGCTGATGTAATGCAAGGCGAAATGATCGAACTTCCTGGTAGCCGATTTGCTATCGCGTTAAACCTTGACCGTGATTCGGTCGGTGCGGTAGTAATGGGCCCTTACGCTGATTTAGCGGAAGGCCAAAAAGTTAAAGGTACTGGTCGTATTTTAGAAGTACCAGTAGGTCGTGGCTTATTAGGCCGCGTAGTTAACACTCTAGGTGAACCAATTGATGGCAAAGGCCCAATTGAAAATGATGGCTTCTCTCCAGTAGAAGTTGTCGCACCTGGTGTTATCGACCGTAAATCAGTAGACCAACCAGTGCAAACTGGTATCAAGTCTATTGACTCTATGATTCCAATTGGTCGTGGCCAGCGTGAATTAATCATTGGTGACCGTCAAATCGGTAAATCAGCGATTGCACTTGACGCTATCATCAACCAAAAGAACACAGGTATTAAATGTGTATACGTAGCGATTGGCCAAAAAGCCTCTACAGTAGCGAACCTTGTTCGTAACTTAGAAGAGCACGGCGCGTTATCTAACACTATCGTAGTTGTTGCCTCAGCTTCTGAAGCTGCTGCACTACAATACCTAGCACCATACTCTGGTTGTTCTATGGGTGAATACTTTCGTGACCGTGGTGAAGATTCACTAATCGTATATGATGATTTGTCTAAGCAAGCTGTTGCTTACCGTCAAATTTCATTACTTTTACGTCGTCCGCCAGGTCGTGAAGCATACCCAGGTGATGTTTTCTATCTTCATAGTCGTTTATTAGAACGTGCTGCTCGTGTAAACGAAGCATACGTTGAAAAATTCACTAACGGTGAAGTTAAAGGCAAAACAGGTTCATTAACTGCTTTACCTATCATTGAAACGCAAGCAGGTGATGTATCAGCTTTCGTACCAACTAACGTAATCTCAATTACCGATGGTCAGATTTTCTTAGAATCTAACTTATTTAACGCGGGTATTCGCCCAGCTGTTAATGCCGGTATTTCAGTATCTCGTGTTGGTGGTGCTGCACAAACTAAAATCATCAAGAAACTTGGTGGTGGTATTCGTTTAGCACTAGCTCAATATGCAGAATTGGCAGCGTTTGCTCAGTTCGCATCTGATTTAGATGACGCGACTCGTGCTCAATTAGAGCATGGACAACGTGTTACTGAATTAATGAAGCAAAAGCAATACAGCCCATTATCAATTGCTGAAACTGCTGTGTCATTATTTGCTGCTGAAAAAGGCTTTTTAAACGACGTTGAAATAAACAAAGTTGTTGATTGTGAAGCTGCTTTACATGCATACATGAATAATGAGCAAGCTGCGTTGATGGCTACTATCGACGAAAGCGGTGACTACAATAAAGATATCGAAGCTGGTTTGAATAAAGCACTTGAAACATTCAAGTCTACTCAAACTTGGTAATCGAGTTTTAATTAAGTAACCTTTTCGGAGAAGAGTCATGGCCGTTGGTAAAGAAATAAAAACCAAGATTTCGAGTGTTAAAAACACTCAAAAGATCACAAACGCTATGGAAATGGTAGCTGCTAGTAAAATGCGTAAAGCGCAAGATAGCATGGCAGCTTCTCGTCCATATGCGACAAATATACGAAATGTGATCGGTCATATTGCGCTTGGTAACTTAGAATATCGTCATGCCTATATGGAAGAACGTGAAACTAAGCGTGTTGGCTATATTGTCGTCTCAACCGACCGTGGTTTGTGTGGTGGTTTAAATACAAATTTATTTAAAAAAGTACTTTCTGATGCTGCTGAAAAGCAAGCATCAGGTGCTGATGTTGAATTTGGTGTAATTGGCTCAAAGGCCACATCATTTTTTAACAGTATGGGCGCTAAAGTAACTGCACAAATTTCAGGCTTAGGTGATAGCCCTTCATTAACTGACTTAGTCGGTAGTGTTAAGGTTATGCTGAAAGCTTATGATGACGGTGAAATTGATAAGCTATACGTTGTATATAACAAATTTGTTAATACTATGACGCAAGAAGCGACAATCGATCAATTGTTACCTCTACCTAAATCAGATGACGAAGAAATTAGTCATCGTTGGGATTATATCTACGAACCTGACGCTAACGTATTGTTAGATCAATTATTAGTTCGTTATATTGAATCTCAAGTGTACCAAGGTGTTGTTGAAAACATTGCTTGTGAACAAGCATCTCGTATGGTTGCAATGAAAGCTGCAACTGATAATGCGGGTGAGTTAATCAAAGACCTTCAATTGGTATATAACAAAGCGCGTCAAGCGGCAATCACTCAAGAATTGGGTGAGATTGTTGCCGGTGCAGCTGCGGTAGGGTAAGCAGTTTAGTTCTATTAAAGAATTTAACTGATAACAGTTTTCGTAATTTAACGACAAGTTAGTTAGGTAAGGCTTAGCTAACTTAAATTAAGAGGAATAAACATGAGTACAGGTAAAGTCGTCCAAATCATTGGCGCAGTTGTGGATGTAGAATTTCCACAAGATGCCGTACCTCAGGTATATGACGCATTAAATATAACCGATGGTGACTTAAGCGGTTTAGTACTAGAAGTTCAACAGCAGCTTGGTGGCGGCGTTGTACGTACTATCGCAATGGGTAGCTCTGACGGTTTGCGTCGTGGTCTGAATGTAGAAAACACAGGTAATGGAATCAAAGTACCCGTTGGTGTTGAGACATTAGGTCGCATCATGAACGTACTTGGTGAGCCAATTGATGAAGCTGGCCCTATCGGCGAGCAAGATCGTTGGGCTATTCACCGTGAAGCACCAGCCTATGCTGAACAATCAATGTCTAACGAATTGTTAGAAACAGGTATCAAAGTAATCGATTTAGTTTGTCCATTCGCTAAGGGTGGTAAAGTTGGTCTTTTCGGTGGTGCTGGTGTTGGTAAAACAGTAAACATGATGGAACTTATCCGTAACATCGCAATCGAGCACAGTGGTTACTCAGTA
>DPHE01000015.1:2347-10577 GCA_003521815.1 Colwellia sp. | reverse complement strand
GCACAATCAAAAGTTAACTGGTTTATTAAAAGCATCTAATGAAGCTAAACAACGATTACTTTTATGTGACAACGAATGGCAGCGTATACGCCATTTAACTAAAGCAGAAAATGATGAGGTTTTTAACGCCTTAAAGAAGGAATACAGAACAATATTACTACGGTCATTCTCTAGCGAAGAAAAAGAAGCCAGTAGACAAGTCTTTGCTATTTTAGCAGAGCAAGGTGGCCGAGATTTAGTGGGAAAAGCAACAACATTAGCTGAGGAAACCTTTTGGCAAACCGATAGCATTAATCTACCGACGACTGAAGAAATAAATAAAAACTTAGCTAAGCATCAAGCAATATGCACACTTAAATAGGATCAAAGATCATTAATAAACATTCCAACAAGCAAACAGTAACAAATGGGGGTTTTAGCTCGTTACTGTCGCTATTTATGTCACCGGTATATGGCAGATTATTAATGTTAATCGTCTTAGCTAGCACGTGGCAAGGGATCGCTTGGTTAGTAAACAGCTCTGATTTTCCATCTTTATTCATTGTCGCAGAGAGCTTTATCTATCATTTTTTCCAAGGTGATATGTTAGTCAACCTTGGGGTAACCTTAACTCGGGTATTAATCAGTTTTATCATCGCCATGATTTTAGGTGTTTTAATTGGCATTGTTATGGGGACTAGTAAGCGCCTTAATCAACTATCAGACACCCTACTGATAATCGTCCTTAACATCCCTGCTCTAGTGACTATTTTACTGTGTTACATCTGGTTTGGTTTAGTTGAGTCTGCCGCCATTATGGCCGTCGTCATTAATAAAATACCCACCGTGGTCGTGATGATCAGAGAAGGGGCCCGTGTGGTAGATGAGGATTTATTAAACGTCGCCAAAGTATACAAATTATCCTTAGGTAAAACCTTTTTTAACGTTTTTTTACCTCAACTTTATCCCTACATAATGGCCTCAGCACGTGCCGGTTTGTCATTAATATGGAAAATTGTTTTGGTCGTAGAATTATTAGGACGCAGTGACGGCGTTGGTTTTGCGTTAAATACACTTTTCCAATTTTTTGATATAGCAGGTATTCTCGCGTATACCTTTGCTTTTATTTCCATTGTGTTGGTGATTGAAAACCTAATATTTAGACCATTAGATAAATTAATTGCTAGGGGCTCACAATGATAGCGCTTGATATAACGATTAAAGATAAATGCTACACAAATAGCCCTTTAACTGTATTAAAAGATATACAATTTAGCGCTAAACCAGGGGAGTTTATTGCCATTATTGGCCCTTCTGGTTCAGGAAAAACAACTTTACTGAATATGCTTTCAGGACTTGAAGATGCTTCAGGGCAAAAAATGGTTTTTAATGAAAAAGCGCTTAATGTTTGCACAGACTATCAACTAGGTTACGTTTTTCAGCAACCCCGATTAATGCCTTGGCTTACGGTTAACGAAAACATACAACTAGTACTACCAACTATCGAAGAAGAAAAAATTGAAACATTATTAGCACAAGTGGGCTTAGCGGGCAAAGGTGACTACTACCCTAAGCAATTATCAGGCGGTATGCAACGACGTGTCGCCATTGCCAGAGCTTTTGCGGTCAATCCTGAGTTGATTTTACTTGATGAGCCTTTTAACTCCCTAGACGCGCCAACGGCAGCCACGCTAAGATTACTACTAGCAGATCTATGTAAAAGCCGTGGTAGTACCGTGGTGTTTGTTACACATGACTTAAGTGAAGCGATTAATTTAGCTGACCGTATTATTTTTATGAGTCATTCGCCCAGTTCAATCATTCATCAAACCACGGTTGATTTACCTAAGCCTAGAATGGAGTCAGGCAGCAATGAATTAGCTTGGCAAGCAAAACTAATGAACCAGTACCCTCAAATTCTCTCAGGAAGTATCACACCCCTTTAATCGCAAACCACCAAAGTGATTAAAAAAGCAACGTTTTACCCTCCTTTATCCTCTTTCACCCTACTTAAGTAGTAGTCAATTGGCGTAAGACTAAGGGATGATTTTTTTAAGTATCATTACCAATATCGCTTAACGAGGGATTTTTTTATCCTTGATGCGATTACAATAATACATCATATAAAACGATGTAATTACAATAAAATCTATAAAACATAAAGGAAATACAACATGACTACCAAATTTAAAATTGCAGCAATCGCCCTTGCCTGTACCACAGCGTTTAATGCAAGCGCCGCGATTGAATTGTATAATAACGACGAAGGCACGACGTTCACTGCCGATGGTCAAGTAAACATATTTTATTCTAGCAGCGATACTGACATAACTGATTCTGCTGGCGTAGAGACAAACCGTAAACAATCACGTGTTCGTACTGGCTTTTTACCAAGCATCATTGGTTTCAACTCAAATAGCCAAGTAGGCGATTATAAAATAGCGACGCGTTCTTCATTCTGGGTTACGCTTAATGATACAGACAATAACCGCGGTGCAGAGGGTTTAGGTACGCGCACAGGAATTGATGTTCGTCAGTTTTACGCCACAGTAAGCGGTGATTTTGGTGAAGTATTAATTGGTAAAGATTTTGGTTTATTTAACCGCTCTAACATCTTTGGCGATGAACTACTTATTGGTCATGGTCAAACATCGAATAATTGGGGTTTAATTGATGGCGGCAATGTATCTTTTGGTAATATTTCTACCGGTTACACTTACGCCTTTCCAAAAGCCCAAATTACCTATAGATCACCTGTTGTCAACGGCTTTAAATTAGCGGTTGGTGTAATGGATCCTAATAAAGGGGCTACTGATTCACAAGAATCGGAACCACGTTTTGAAACTGAATTAACCTACAACACGGCATTTGATAATGGCTCATTCACCGCTTGGGTTAATGGTATGTCACAATCAAGTGAATTAGCATCAGGCGTTGATATAGATCAATCAGGTGCTGGTTACGGCGTTAACGTTAAATCTTCTGGTTTCTCACTAACCATTTCTGGTTTTAGCGCTGAAGGTGTAGGTCATGTTGCAGGTTTAGACACGTTTATTGGTGATGAAGCTATTGAAACTGAAGGTTACCTAACACAAGCATCTTACACATCGGGCGATAACCGTTTTGTAGTCTCTTACGGTGAATCGACAGTAGATAGCGCCGGGAATAAAGAAGAAAGTAGCAATACTAACGTTTCTTATTTCAGAACTGTTATTCCTGGAGTTACTGTAGTAGCTGAATTAAATAAAACTGAGATCGATAATAGTAGTACTTTGGTAGCAGAAGAGAATAACGTTTTCTCAATTGGTACTGTTGTAACGTTCTAAGTTAGAGCCTTCTCAATATAGACCCTGATATCTTTTGCCTTTCATAAAGGTATCAAAAATTAAAAGGAGCAGAAATAATATTTCTGCTCCTTTTAAGTTGAATAAATACAGCGTATTTACCCAATAGGTATTATAGTTATATTCTCTCTGCTAGAATGAATGTTATAAATATTATAATTTAAAAATGTTAATGTTAATTTATTTGAATAGGTAATTGCATGTATAAAATTTTAGTCGCTGATGACCACCCTTTATTTAGGGATGCAGTTATAAATATTATTTCTCAAACTTTTCCTCAGTCTGAAATCGTTGAATCCGAAGACATCGAATCAACGCTTGCCATTGCAAAAGAAACGTCTGATATCGATCTTATTTTGCTCGATTTGAACATGCCTGGTATGTCAGGCCTTGCCGGTTTACTTGATTTACGAAATAATTATCCCACCATTCCCGTCGTTATTATTTCAGCAGAAACTGAAAAACAAGTTATCTTACAAACTATTGCTTATGGCGCTGTGGGCTTTATTGCTAAATCATCCGCCAAAAATGTTATCGGCGAAGCACTTAAAAGTATCTTTGAAGGTAACGTGTATTTACCAGCTGATATTATTCGTTCACAAACCACCGTTAACGCAAAAAAAGAATTCGAAGTATCACCAGAAAAAATGTTTTTATTAACCCGTAGAGAATTAATGGTGTTAGAACATTTAACTAAAGGTGAAGCTAATAAACAAATAGCTTTTATTTTAAATATTTCTGAAACGACGGTAAAATCACATGTATCTTCTATCTTAAAGAAATTAGGCGCGTCTAATCGTGTGAAAGTTGTTGTAGGTTGTAGTGATATAGACTTTAATCAATATTTAAAACGCTAACTGTTCGGCGTTGTACCAGACTTTATAAACTGCTCTAACTAGGCAATACTGTACACATCAACGGCTAAATCATCATTAATAGTTTAACAAGTATTTTAGCTATTGCTCTTTCGGTGGTAAATAACAATCCATAGTAAATCTTAGGTTAATTCGGAGAAAATAATGCTCTCTTATCAAGTGACCACTGCAGACGGCATTGATGCCATTGCACAAATTGAGATAAAAATCCCCACACCTAAAGACGATGAAATACTGGTCAGAATGAAAGCTTGTTCACTAAACTACCGTGACATACTGATCACGATGGGTGGGTATGTGAGAAATGATATACGTCCCATTGTGCCCTTGTCTGATGGCGCAGGAGAAGTAGTAAAGATAGGAGCTTCTGTTAGCGACTTTCAATTGGGTGATAGAGTCATAGGGAACTTCTTTCAGTCTTGGGAAGCAGGAAAAATTGATGATGATGGTCTTAATTCTGCGATGGGCGGAAGTATTGATGGTGTGCTCTGTGATTACTTTATTCTTAAAGCAAACTGTAGCGTAAAAATTCCTGAGTACCTTTCATACGCTGAGGCTTCCACGCTGCCCTGCGCAGCGACAACCGCATGGCATGCGTTGGTATCAGTAGGTGAAATAAAAGCCAATCACACTATTCTTTTATTAGGAACCGGAGGCGTTTCTATTTTCGGTTTGCAACTTACCAAGGCAATGGGAGCAACCGTTATCATCACATCATCGAGCGATGATAAACTAGAGCGAGCTAAAGCCTTAGGTGCTGATCATGTTATCAACTATATAACTCACCCTAACTGGGAAGAAGAAGTGCTTAGGATTACTGATAACAAAGGTGTTGATAATGTATTAGAAGTTGGTGGCGCGGGTACATTTGAAAAATCGTCTGCTTGTGTTAAGCCTAATGGTACTGTATCTGTCATAGGAATACTAACGGGACTAGAAAGTCCAAGTATGAGTTTGATGACCATCTTTAACTTATTACGCGTGCAAGGCATTTATGTTGGCAGTACAGAGATGCTTAAGCAGTTAATCACAGCAATGGAAACACACCAAATTCATCCACAGGTAGATAAAACCTTCTCGTTCTCTCAGGCCAAGGAGGCTTATCAATGGATGGCTCAGGCAAAACATTTTGGTAAAGTTGTTATCGAAAACGACAATTAATTTTTACTAGGCAATTTAGAGTTACCTTTTATAAAAACAACGATATTAGCTATCGTTGTTTTTTTGTTTACAACATCAGGAATAACTCGATAAAAATCCAGCTCTACTGATTAACACCAATTTAATTTTGAAACGTTAAAATTAGTTTTTTATCATAAATATTGTATAATGCGCCCCACTATTTACACAGTTCTTACTCTTGTTACGGAAGCCTTATGCTAGCAGCAAACAACATAACTCAACAATTTGGCGCAAAACCATTATTTGAAAATATCTCACAAAAATTTGGTGGCGGAAACCGTTACGGTTTAATCGGCGCTAATGGTTGTGGTAAATCTACCTTCATGAAAATTTTAGGCGGTGATTTAGAGCAAACATCCGGAAACGTTAGTTTAGATACTGGTGAGCGTTTAGGTAAATTACGCCAAGACCAATTTGCCTTTGAAGAATTTAATGTCATTGATACTGTCATAATGGGGCATACCCAACTATGGGCAGTAAAAGAAGAGCGTGACCGTATTTATGCTTTACCTGAGATGAGTGAAGCTGATGGGATGAAAGTAGGCGATTTAGAGTCTGAATACGCGGAAATGGATGGTTATTCTGCAGAGAGTCGCGCCGGTGAGTTATTAATGGGTGTGGGTATTCCTGTTGAGCAGCACTACGGTTTAATGAGCGAAATAGCGCCTGGTTTTAAATTACGTATTCTACTGGCTCAAGCTTTATTCTCAAATCCCGATATTTTATTACTTGATGAGCCGACCAACAACTTGGATATTCATACCATTCAATGGTTAGAAGACACCTTGAATGAGCGTGATTCAACCATGATAATCATTTCGCATGATAGACATTTTTTAAACAGTGTTTGTACACACATGGCCGATTTAGATTACGGCGAACTACGTGTATTCCCTGGCAACTACGACGAATACATGTTGGCTGCCACGCAAGCACGAGCACGTTTGTTATCAGATAATGCGAAGAAAAAAGCACAAATAGGTGAGTTACAAGCCTTCGTCGCACGTTTTTCTGCCAATGCATCAAAGGCAAAACAAGCGACATCTCGTGCTAAACGAATCGACAAAATTCAGCTAGATGAAGTAAAAGCCTCTAGCCGTAGCAACCCCTTTATTCGTTTTGAGCAAGAAAAGAAGTTATTCCGTAATGCACTAGTGATTGAAAATTTAAATAAAAGCTTTGATGACGCCCATATTTTAAAAGACATTTCAGCCTTAATTGAAGTGGGCGAACGTATCGCCATCATTGGTGAAAACGGTATTGGCAAAACGACTATGCTGCGTTCATTAATGAATGAAGTAGGCTATGAAGCTAGCTCTGGCGACGTGACTTGGTCTGAAAATGTTAATATTGGCTATTATGCGCAGGATCATGAATACGAATTTGAAACTGACATGACATTATTTGAATGGATGAGTCAGTGGCGTCAACCAACAGATGATGAACAAGCTGTTCGTGGTTATTTAGGCCGTTTACTTTTTTCTGCTGATGATATTAAAAAATCAGTTCATGTACTTTCTGGTGGTGAAAAAGGTCGGATGTTATTTGGTAAGCTAATGATGCAACAGCCCAATATTTTAGTACTAGATGAGCCAACCAACCACATGGATATGGAATCGATTGAATCGTTAAACATGGCACTTGAAAGTTACGAAGGTACCTTGTTGTTTGTTAGTCATGACCGAGAATTTGTTTCAACCATCGCCACACGTATTATCGAATTAACTAAAGACGGTTATATTGATTTTGCAGGCACTTATGATGAGTATTTAGCCAGTAAAGCATAACCCTTCGACCCTTCGACAAGCTCAGGGCTAGGACAAACGGTTCATAAAAGCCGTTCATACTTAGCGCGAGGTTTCTCCGACAAGCTCAGAATAATCGGAAGCTGTAGTCGAAGTGCGACACTCACACCTTTTAAGGATTTATATGTTAAGTTATCGTCACGCTTTTCATGCCGGCAATTTTGCCGATGTACTAAAACATAGTGTATTATCACTTGTTTTAGATTATATGACCCGTAAAGAAAAAGGGTTTTGTTATATAGACAGCCATTCTGGAGCTGGTATGTATCAATTGGTTGAAGAATATGCACAAAAAACGGGTGAATATAAAGACGGTATTGCTAAGATTATTAACGATGACAAAGCCCCTGAGTCACTAACGTGTTATTTATCACTAATCAACAGCCTCAACCTCAACAGTGAGCTTGAAGTTTATCCTGGCTCTCCAGGGATAGCTAAAGCCTTTGTGCGTCGTCAAGACAGTAGCCATTTATTTGAATTACATCCTACTGATATAGAACACTTAGAAGATTTTTGTCAGCGCTGGCGTAAAGTATTTGTTAAGCAGTCTGATGGCTATAAAGGTGTACTGGGATTATTACCGCCGCCAAGTCGTCGTGGAGTGGTACTTATCGATCCGCCTTACGAGCTGAAAGAAGATTATCAAAAAGCCGTAAATACCATCATAAAAGCCTACGCTAAGTTTTCTACGGGCACTTACATTCTTTGGTACCCAGTTGTTAAGCGCGAATTAATTGACCAAATGAGTGAGTCTTTCACCTCGAGTTCGGTTAAAAATCTATTACAAGTAGAGTTTTGTTTAGAAAAGGATACCGATGAATACGGTATGACAGGTACAGGGTTGTTTATAGTTAACCCTCCGTGGCAACTATCCCAACAACTTGAAGAAATATTACCTTATATGAAAGCTAAACTAGGCTCTAACGAAAGTGACTATACGCTTAAGCAGTTAATCGCTGAGTAAGAGCAATGCGCTTGCCCTGTATAATACTAGCAAGCGCATACATATTATTAGACCGCTAAAGTTCTAAGTTCTAAGTTCTAA
>DPHE01000015.1:0-2185 GCA_003521815.1 Colwellia sp. | reverse complement strand
AAGTTCTAAGTTCTAAGTTCTAAACGATAACTGAAATTGATTAAATTGCGCAAACTTAGTTAATAATTCTTGATAAATCCCACAATCAACACTTTGGTTTAATGCCGTCTCATGACACTCAATCTCATCTGCTTCTTTCTCAACTAACTTATTATCAAGTAAAGCGAGGGCAAAACAACAAGCTTCCAGGCTTGATAACGCATTTTTTTTAGCCACTTTGCGAATTAAGTATTGTCCCTTATTAGCCAGCGTATCTGGTAAACAAACTTGCTCTAGTGCCTGTAGGTTAGAAGATAACATAAACATACGATAGGCTTTTTTCCATGTGCCATCGAGTATTATCAGTAATTTTGGTTTTTGACTCTGTTTATTATCGCTACTGTGCGTGCTGTTAAGTCCATTGTTAGTTAAGGATAATACTTGCGCTTGGGCATTTGGGTAAAGTAACAGTGCTTGATTATTCGCCAGCATGGTATTCAGTTCATCGTGTTGTGAAAAGTTTTCTCCAACTAATACTTTGCAATGACTTAATGAACGACTTAATAAGGCAACAGTGCCTTTAGTTTGCTTGACTTCACTAGGATGTTGTAGCACTAACACAGCGGTTGGATTATCAATTCTACAAGTAAAATTGCAAATACAAGCAATTATTGGGCGTTGACATTGCTTACATAAAATTCTGGACATAAAAAGAAAATCGTCAATGAGTGTAAACTTCATAAAGTATCATTGTATACTTAAGCCCTGATAACGTCAGCCTTTAAAATTCCAAATGAAATTAAACACCCTAGTACTCTCTAGACAACACTTTCAGGTAGTACTTATAGTCGCATTACTGTCGGTTATCGCCTTTATTAGTGAATACTTTCTAGGTGAGTCATTTACTCAAACTTTTGTATATCAAAGGCAATTGATCAATCAAGGTGAAATTTGGCGCCTTTTTTCTGGGCATATATTACATACTAATGGTTATCATTTACTACTAAACCTAGCCGCATTATTTATGCTATGGGCATTACACGGCCGTTTTTATAGCATAAAAAATTATACCTATTTATTTTTATTGTGCTCAATATTTACCAGTGTTGGTATTTATTATTTTGATCCCTCATTAATACAATATGTCGGTTTATCAGGTGTATTGCATGGTATTTTTGTTTTTGGCGCGCTAATGGATATCAATGCCAAAGACAAAACCGGCTACTTATTATTTTTAGGTGTCTGGCTTAAAATTGCTCATGAGCAATTTTATGGTGCTAGTACAGATGTGAGTAACTTAATAGAAGCAAGTGTTGCGGTAAATGCTCATTTATGGGGAGCACTGGGCGGTTTACTATTTTCTGTTATTTACCTTTATATGCTTCATATGAGATTACGCCTTGAAAACTAACCTTAAGTGCTAACCATTCAAGATGGACCCAGATGAACTAAGTTCAGTTCAGTTAACATGAAGTTTACGGCTAAGCAGCCGTCACCTGTCGTCTTTTTATAACCAATAATGATAAACTACTATAAAATTTAATTTTATAAAAATCTATGAACGCGATCCAACCCTGTTTTTGTGGCTCAAATTATGACTTTTCATCTTGTTGTCAGCCCTACATCAATAAAGAAGTACAAGTTCAAACAGCAGAACAATTAATGCGATCTCGGTTTAGTGCATACGCCTTTGGCGATGCACAGTATATTTATGATACCTACGCAAAAAGCAGTCAAGCGGCACAATCGGTTAAAGACATTGATGACTGGAGTAAATCTTGTGTCTGGGTAGCACTTAACATACATTCAATAACGAATATCGTAAATAAAGCTACTGAGCAATTTGTTGAGTTTTCGGCTTTTTATATAACAGATCATACCTTATGTGAACTGAGAGAAAAATCACGCTTCATTTTAGAGGAATATATAAAAGACAACACTGAAAAAAATAAGGTATCGACGAACAATGATATTAACAAAGCTTCAACTCTTTCTACCCCGCTTAAGCAATGGCGTTATA
The DNA here is from genome assembly GCA_003521815.1 of Colwellia sp. Lineage (GTDB taxonomy): Bacteria > Pseudomonadota > Gammaproteobacteria > Enterobacterales > Alteromonadaceae > Colwellia. The sequence continues at coordinate 186 of DPHE01000015.1, read as the reverse complement.
TCGACGGGGATATAATTACACATAGTGAATTAGCCAACATTAAGCGCAATGAGCTTTGCCCCTGTAATGAATACCCAACAACATGGCAAATAAAAAAAGGTAAAAAATTTAAACATTGCTGTGGAAAATAACTTAATACATTTGGTAAAACTGGACACATAAAATAAACTGAGCTAACTGAGCTAA
>DPHE01000068.1 GCA_003521815.1 Colwellia sp. | reverse complement strand
AAAAGCCCTAACCGAACCTAGGGCTTGAATGAATGGTGCCGACTGCCGGAGTCGAACTGCCGGCCTACTGATTACAAGTCAGTTGCTCTACCAACTGAGCTAAGTCGGCACTACATTAAGTGGTGCGAATTCTAGAGTAATGTTTTACTGCTTGCAAGTGCAAAATAGAAAATAATTGATGTTTTTATCGGTTTTATACGTGTTTGATGTTTTTTTATCCAACGTGTGATTAAATTAATTTTACCCATATTAGACATATGCTTGTAGGCCAATAAAGACTAGATCATCAATCACTGTGCACGGATGTGAGAGTAATGAAGCTAATATCTTCCCATTACCACCAGTAAGTATGATTTTATCGATGTTAACACCCTGCTTATTGCTTTGTGAAACAGCTAAATCAATTGCCCCAATAGTAGCAGCCCATGTTGCATTATTAACATTTTCAGAGCTACTAGTCCCAAAGGACAAACTAGCATTATTAACTGCATTTGCTTGTACTTGACTGGTGTTATCTAAGACACAACTAAAAAGAGTATCAATTCCCGCTAAAATCCAACCTCCCTGATGTTTACCATTACAAGCAAGTACATCAATTGTCGTTGCAGTGCCTGCATCAATTATCAAACAATTTTTACTGGCATGAAGTGTGTTAACCGCTATTAATGTTAACCAGCGATCAACACCTAATTGACTCGGTTTATGATAGGCTGACATAACATCGTATCTACATTGTTCACTAACAACTTTTTGATATGTTATATTATGCTCCTGACACCACGATTCAATTTTATCTGTCAGTTCATACCGACTAACACTAGCAACGATTAACTTATCTATATTTTTTAAAAATTCTGTCAAATAGTCACTTGTTAACAATTCATTAGGAATACGTTGAACTGAACCTCTAGTTCCTTCACTCATTACACAAAATTTTGTTCTGCTGTTACCAATATCCACTAAAGCAATCATTTATCACCTCGCAGGCTAACTTCGCCACCATATATTGGTTTCACCTGACCACCGATTTCAAGTAATAACGCGCCTTGGTTATTAATACCTCGACAAACTCCTTTTGTTACTCGTTCACCGGTAACTAATTTAACGCGCTTATTTAAATAAACATCTTGAGTATGCCACTCATCTACCATTGTTATTAAACCTTCACGCTGGTGCTGTTGTAATCTAGCGTGTAAACACGAAATTAATTGTGCACTTAACGCATCCCTATCTATTTTCGTCTCACTATGGCTTTGTAAGTCGCTCCAACGCTGATCTATTTTCTCTGCGGCTTGTGCTGGCATATCTACATTTAAACCAATACCTATTACACTATGACTTGGCTCTAAGGCTTGTCCTTCAAGGTCTATTAATATACCTGCTAATTTTTCGCCTTCTATATAAATATCATTAGGCCATTTTAACTGCACTTGTATTCCACTAACAGCAAATACAGCATCACTCACTGCCAATGCAGTAAGTACACTCAAACCCATAGCTGCAGAAAGACCTTGCTCTAGATACCAATACATGGACAAATATATTTGAGATCCAAAGGGTGATACCCATTGCCGCCCGCGCCGACCTCGACCTGCACTTTGATATTCTGCCAAACAAACTTGCCCTTGGGTCAACTGATTGGGTAACCGGCGCATTAAATAATCATTTGTTGAATCTATCATGCTATGCACTTCAATTTCAGCCGTTAATCGATTATTAGCATCACTTACTTCCTCAGACATAAGTAATAGTATTTTATGCCTACTAAGCAAATGTAAAGGCTGTGCTAATTTATATCCTTTGCCTGTAACACTGAAGATATCTAGTCCCATATTTACAAGTGCCTTTACATGGCTAGAAATAGCAGCTCTGCTAACACCCAATTGCTTACCAACATCTTGCCCTGAAATAAACTCTCCACTTGCTAATGCCTTAATGAGATGTTCTCTTACTGCCTTTGCCATACTATTTACTCTCAGAATAGATTGCTAAATCAATAAAATTTTTTTCGCCTTTCGTTGTGATCATTCTAACTTCTGGAGATATTAAAACATCAAATTTAGTTAATACTTGCTGTTGAACATATTTTGCGAGCGTTACAAGATCTTCGCCATGTTCACTGTCATAATTAACTAATACCAACGCTTGGTTTTCATGTACACCAACACCCTTCTCACGATAGCCCTTTAAACCGGCTTGTTCTATTAACCAACCAGCAGCCAATTTAACCAAACCTTTACTTTGAGGATAAAATGGAATTTTCGGGTAGCTATGCTTCAATACTTTCAGTTGTTGTTCATTTACTATTGGATTTTTAAAGAAACTACCCGCATTGGGTAGTGTCTGGGGATTTGGTAACTTGGCCTCACGTAAACTTATCACTCGATCCATAATTTTTTTAGGTGAAGGAGTGTCACCTAAATCACTTAATCCTGCATAAGACACATTGGCTTGCCACGCTTTAGGCAAACTGAATACAACCTCGGTTATAATTCCCTTATTATGTAGCATTTGTTTAAATATGCTATCACGATAGGAAAAATTACACGCTTTATTATTTAATACTGTAATTTTTTTTCTCGAAAATTCAAACCATTTCACTTGAGTACAAAAAGTCGAAAGTTCTAATCCATAAGCACCAATATTTTGTACTGGAGCAGCACCAACACTACCAGGAATTAGTGCTAAGTTTTCCAAACCATATATACCGTGTTCGATACACAAGCATACTAAATGATGCCAATTTTCAGCAGCACCTACAGAAACAATATAACTATTAGGTGTTTCAGTTATTGTTACACCTCTAAAATCAGGTTTAATAATAACGGGGGCATGATAATCAACAAATAAAGTATTACTTCCATCACCTAGAATATAGAAAACTTTGTCGGATAAATCTGGTAACTGCACTAAATCCGCAACTGTTTTAGGAAAATAGATCGTTGGGCAAATAGCTTTAACATTAAAACTATTATGATCTTGTAACAAAAATTGATGACTTGATTTCATAATGACTTTATTAATGTTGTTGAATAATCTCATTGTACTTAATATTCAAATCAACGCCAGTTAAAGGGCCAGTATAATAAAAATTCAGTCATAGAAGATAAAAAAGATCATCAGTTTCGAATTAAATGGCATGATCTTGTTAAATTTTACACAGTATCAAGTCTGTTACTTATATTACGGAATTCTCTAATGTGAAGTTAGTTCCTATCCCGGTTCATCCTCGGTTGGTCCTGACCCTTTCCGATTATCCTGAGCCTGTCGAAGTAAGCTCCTCGAAGGATCACATGGGCCTGCGTCAGATAAGTCACTCTAACCTCTGCGGGAAACGTGAATATTTCACCATTGATTATTTACACCGCTTATTTTAGTTCGCCTAGGTA
>DPHE01000066.1 GCA_003521815.1 Colwellia sp. | reverse complement strand
TTGACTGGTAAGCCTAAAAGTACTTCTAAAAAGTAGGGGGTCACGTAACAGTATGAAATAGCAGAGTTAAAGTTTTTATGTATTTACCGTTTATGCTCGCTCAGTATTATAAAGTATCCTTAATATAAGTTTTATTCAATATCTGTTATATATGTTAGAATTTAACAATATTATTATTTAAAATTATTAGGCGTATTTCATGTCTGAACACTCAATTTTCGACATTTGTGTTGAACCTATAGAACTTTATAAATTACTCAAAATTTCCAATATGGTTGGTGGTGGCGGCGAAGCTAAAACCATGATCAGTGAAGGCAATGTTTTAGTAAATAATAAAGTTGAAGTTCAAAAGCGTAAAAAAATTCGCAACGGCGATATTATAGAATATAACGGTGTAATTATTAAGGTCGCTTATAATCCGACCCAAAAATCAGCAGAGTTTATTAGTACGGTAGTTTCAGCGAATAAAAATTCAAAAAAGAAAAAAAGAGCTAAAAGTAAAGCGCCGGTTATTTCATCAGAGCCTGTTACAAAGCAATCGATGGAACGCACGAAAAGAAAGTCTACTTCACTTTAATTATGCGTTAAATTTTCTCAGTAATTTAGAATAAGTCACGATTTAATAGAATCACATCACAATGATGATTAAATTCAGGGAAGTATAGTAAAAAATCGAGGTTTACCCTTAATGACAGTCAGTTAAGAGCTGACTGCCATTACAGCCAATAGGTCACGGCTTTTATGCGCATACTCAAACGTACCAGGTATTACCTGTTGTGAAAAATCAATGGGAGTGAAGTTACTTTGACAACAGCTAGTTGATTTGACACTATAATTAACATCACATGGATATGACTTCGGCATCAAGCCGTAAATTAGGATGATATAGTTGTCCCCTAAGTTTTATAACGACAATGCTAATGAATTAGCACAGCAATATCTTTCAAAGTCTTTTGTAGAGGACCACAAAAGCTGGTCTCAATTCCTACCATCAATTATTGAAAAGCCTAATGCTCGGATCCTAGATCTTGGAGCTGGTCGTGATGCTAAATACCTAGCAGAATTTTCGGATAAAAAAAATACAGAACATAGCGTTCAAATCTTTGCTGTCGAGCCAGCTAAAGCGCTATCACGTATTGGTCAATAGACCCTAAAAACTTAAATGTTAAGTGGTTAGAAGATTCATTACCGGCATTAAACAATATAACTAAACTAGAAGTCAGCTTTGATTTAATTCTACTTAGTGCGGTTTGGATGCATATCCCATCGAGTGATCGTGCACGCTCTATTCGTAAACTAGCAAACTTACTAAAACCGGGGGGGAAATTAGTTATTTCACTCCGACATGGTTAAACAGAGCAAGAATGTAAAGAACGAAAAATGCATCAAGTTTGTGCTGATGAATTAAAGAAATTAGCCAGTGGTGTGGGCTTATACTGCAAATTAGAAACAGCTAAAGAAGATGATAAATTAAACAGGCCTCATGTAAGTTGGCAAACCGTTGTATTGCAATCACCTGATGATGGTACTGGTGCATTTCCATTTATACGTAATGTAGCTATAAATGATGGTAAATCGGCTACTCATAAACTGGCTTTGTTACGTGTTTTACTTCGAATTGCTGATGGACATCCAGGTGCAGTATTGCGAAGAGAGTCTTCACCTTTTGGTGATAGAGTTATCTTACCTGTAGGGTTAGTAGCACTTTATTGGTGTCATCAATATAAAGACTTAATAGATACCCACCAGTTATTTCAAACACCCAATAAGAACCCTAATATGGGGTTTATGAAGTCCTCCGGCTGGCATAAGTTAAAACATCGAACCGCTTCTGATTATCGTATCGGTAATTTATTTACAGGTGATGATGCCGTAGCCCTATATAAAACGCTTTCGGCATCAGTACTCAATATCAAGGAAATGCCTTGTACTTACATTACACTACCAAATTCTGATGAATCAGTATTCGAAGTAGCTAATAAAACAGTAAAGGCTAAAGATAGTATATTTCTTGATTTACAAACATTGGAGCAGTGGGGGGAGTTCTCATTACCCGAGTCAACTTGGTTGGCATTTAACCGTTATGCTTGTTGGATAGAACCTGTTCTTGTGAGCGAGTGGGTTAAAACTATGGCAAGTTATAAAGGAAACCAGCAACATTCAACGCCTGAAAAGCAATATCATTTACATCAAGCTTTAAACTGGTTAGAGCCAAAACGCTTAACGACAGAAGTGCGTAATCGTTTTGAGCAACTAAAACATGAATTACCTGAAATAGCACTGTGTGTATGGTCAGCTAAGTCATTAAATAATAAGTACGACATTGATCACAGCATGCCATTTTCCCGCTGGCCGAATAACGACTTATGGAATTTACTGCCGACAGACTGCAAAATTAACAATCAAAAAAGCGATAGATTACCGACTGAACATAAGTTACTTGAGTCGAAAGAACGCATTCAGCATTGGTGGCAAGAGGCTTGGTTGAATGATACAGCAGCAACTAACAAACAAATTAACACCTCAAATGCCAAAACATTAGAAATAAACGAACAGCCAATGGGCTACACAATAAGTACCCCATATTTTGCGAATTCTACAGAAATAGAACAAAAAAAAGAGATTAACCAGTCGCAACAAAAGCGATTTTTTGCTGAGGCGAATATTGCATTGCCGGGGGTAAATTCAGATAACACATCAATTGCTGATTTGTTTGAAGCGCTGGTAATGCAACGTGGGCGATTGAAAGATATGCAGCAGTTAAAAGAATGGTAAGAATACATACTATTACAAAATAATAACCAATAAACACAAAGAAACGAGTTACTATAATTTTGTTAAATGAGCAGTTTCTTGGAGGATGAGATATATTATGAATATAGAAAATTTAGATGTTGTGGTTAAAGTTGTGGCCTGTTTTTTCGGTAAAGATGGTGTCATTTCTCAACCGAAAGAAGAAGCTATTTTAGCATCTTTGGTTTAGCTTATTTTACTTCTGTATTGGTTAACGGGTTTGTTAATTTGGCCATTTGGAGTACCGCAACTTAGTGGATTTATCTGGTACCCCTAAAAGTACTCCTAAAAAGTGCGGATGTCACGAAACCTTATTATATCACTTAGGACATAAAAAACCCGTAAAGCTTGTTTTATAAGGCTTTACGGGTTTTTTATTGGTTCTTGATGAACCATAATTTGGTGCCGCTGCGGGACTCGCTTGCAGAGCTTAAGTTTTTGTTTTTTTATGCTTTAAAATAAATTAATACTTACTGGTACTGCTTTTGGTACTGCTTTTGGTGCCGCTTTAATTGTGAGTCACCTCGTTTTTTTGTCTTTGGTTCGACAGTTATTAAATTGCTTAGGCCATACATTTTTATGCTTGTTACTCTCCGAACCGTCAAGTAATACTGACCACAGTTTTGTAGCTCACTCGTAACTACTGATTAAGAACTAGAGGCTAAATATTACTCCCTAGTTTTACTTCAGCTATATATTAACAGCCTCTGCCATACACAAAACTAGTCGCATTTAGTAACAGGGCTTTGTTTGTGCTTTTCTGGAAAAGTGATACTTAGTGTTGGTTGGCTTTTGGTTTTATTACATTATTTAGGTTTATGATCTTTTGATGGTTGGGCGTTAGTAGTTTATCGAATATTTTGTTGATTGATTATATTCGATAGGGCGTTTATGTTATTTATACTCAGATAAAAAATAGCCCCTAGCCAAGGGTTACTGTTAAAAATTTCTAGTGTACTTTTTAGCATAACTCAAACAATATAATTATATATTGTTTGAGTTATGTATCTTTTTTAAGAGAAAGTGCATGCCGAGTATAACTCGGCAACAAGGGTTATACTTTTTTAGCTAACCACATACCGCCAAGTACGGCTGCAAAGAACAACCAAAACTCCATTTTAAGAGAGACGAGTTGAACAAGCCCTGGACCTGGGCATATACCACTTAACCCCCACCCTAAACCAAACAGTACAGAGCCGATTACTAATTTACTGTCGATTTTTTTTAAATCGCTTAAAGTCAACTTTTCTGCAAAGAGCGGCTTCTCTTTTTTAGCCACCCACTGCCACGTCAGCATCATTATTAGCATAGCAACAGCCATCACTATAATTAAACTTCCATCCCACTGGTTTCCAAAAGTAAGAAAATTAAGTACTTTATCAGGGTTTGTCATACCACTAACAATAAGTCCCAAGCCAAATATAAATCCTAAAATAACAATGGTAATTGCTTTCATTTATTTACCCTACAAGGTTTGCAGTTATTATAGCAACGGCCATAAATGTGCATGTTGAAACCCAAGAGCGGGTAGAAAAGCGCGACATACCACATACACCATGACCGCTTGTACAGCCATTAGCAAGCGTTGTGCCTGCACCAACCAAAAGCCCTGCAACAATAATAAGCCAAGGGGGTAAGCGCAATTCGCCCTCTAATAATGAAGGTGCAAATATCTGTACAGTTATACCCGCTAAAAACAAACCAATGATAAAATAGATCTTCCAGCGAGAGCCTGAAGTTGTTTTGGTAAAAATAGATTTAACAACGTCCGATATTCCCGCTATTTTTCCGTATAAAACAAGTAATAGCGCACAGGCTATGCCTATCAAAGCACCACCAGCAGCTGCAGCTACCGGCGAAAATTCTGTTACCATTTTTTAAATCCCCCACACAACAGAAACACCCAAACCAAACTGTTCCATTTCAATTGATAACGCTTGGTTTGGCGCTAAAAAATTAGCACCAGTCACCTCTTTTGCTGGCGAGTAAAAAGCCATTGCGTTTAATTGTACTTTGTTACTAAATGAATGGCTAAAGCCTGTTGTAAAATGCCACTCTTGCACGCCCGGCGCTAGAATATTAAATAACACTTCAGATGATGGAATAGGTTGCTCGGTGTAAGAAATACCAAAACGGATTTTTTGTTGCACCGTACGTTGCCATTGGTAGCCGAGTTTATAAATGGTCATGTCGTCCCAACCAAATCCAGCACCACCGTCAGCGCCTAGCGGTGCTGACATTAAGTTATTTATTGGATTTGCTATGCTTTTTACTTCACCGTAATTTATTTTTTGCCAATCAAATATAATTTCATTGTTTGGCGTAACTTTAAAAGCGGCACCAATTTGAATCGAGCTTGGCAAGTCAAAGCCACCTTGTTCTGCAAATAAACCGCGGTAACTGTCAAACTCTTGCATTGAAACCGCAGAGCGGTAACTAGCTCCCCAGTTGAGTGACGAGTTAATCGTTTGGTTTATACCTAATTGAATACCTACTCCAGTACTTGTATCAGTTTCATTATCAGACAAATCTTGTGGCGATTGCGAATAAGCGGCAAAATTATTCAGACCTTGCGCTTCAAACTGTT
>DPHE01000052.1 GCA_003521815.1 Colwellia sp. | reverse complement strand
AACATTTAGAAAAATAAATATTATAAAAAGAAAAAGCACCAAACTTAATGAATGGTGCTTTTATAATTAGTATTACTAGATAGTTCTAACCAAATTCATTAGAATTTATATTGAATACCCGCAGCTAAGTAATCTTCATCAGCACCTGTGTCCATATCAAAGCTAGTGTAAAAAGCATATAATTTTGTGCTTTTTGCTAAAGAATAATCAGCACCAACTGTAACACCTGATTTACTATCACCGCCATCATAGTCTGCTGTTTGATATTGGCCTTTTAAAGTGACTTCATTCACTTTATATTTAGCAGAGATCAAGAAACCATCCATCTCAGCGCCACCATCAACTGCTTCTTGAGTATGGTAAATAGCACCTAAAGTAATGCCTGAGACTTTACCTTGAACTGTTGCACGAGTAGTGTCGTAGCCTTTAACTTCTGAGTCCATAGCAATTGAGGCATATACTTTTGATTTTTTAAGTTTTTTGTCACCATAAAAAACCGCTACTGAGTATGCATCTTCTGCATCTACAGAGTCTTCAGCAATATAAGTAACACCTACGCTGAAGTTATTAAACTTAGGTGATTTATAAGAGATGGTGTCTGCCATACGGTTTTCACCTTTCCATAAATTTTTAATATCACCATTCAAATCACTGAATAAGTCTACCTTACCTTGTGATTGCTTTAACATAGTATCGTTTTTACCTAATAATACTTCACCAAAGCCACCTTTTAATCCTACATATTGATTTCGGTCTGTAATGCTATCGCCTTTATCACTATCGCCATCAAGATCTACTTGAAACTCTGCTTTATACACAACTTCCAAGTCATCATTTATAGTGTGAGTACCTTTAAAACCAATACGTGAAGCATTGCTTTTTACTTCCGTAAAGCTTCCTTCACCTTCATCAGATTTTTGTACAGAAACATCTGCTCTACCATAGATATCAATATTGGCAGCAAATGTTGGTAACGCTATAATTGAGCAGATTGTTAATGCAAGAGTATTTTTAACTAGTTTCATGTTTTAAAGCCTTTTTTATAAATTAAGTATTCTGTTATTTTCAAATGAATAACACGTTCTAAACTGACTGATTGCTATGTTATAGCTTGTTTATTACATTAACATGACAAAATGTATTATTTTCATTCCTGTTTATTTTATGAAAAGTATGCTCTAGACAATGAATGTTTTTATTCTCATGCTAACGTCATAATCGGCTAATTATTTCTGCCTTTGAAAATATAAATAGTAGTGACATAACAATTTATCTTAACTTGCCTTAGTAAACCTTACACCTGAATTATAACCATAAAATACCCATTCAGCTTGAAGAGATATGATTTAGCTAGCACTAGAGCAGGTATATCGCTTCTAAACCATCCTGCAAGTTACTTCTCAACAAGAATTTTGACATCGATCGAGTCTAAATATCCTGTCATCAGTCTGTCTTTCTGTGCGGATTGAAGTTGTTTGGGTAACCACTTTTCAGGTATCATGGCTTTTTTAAAAACAGCTTACAAAAGCTATCAATGCCTAGGATGCAATTTATGTGGTTTAAGAACCTATACTTTTTCGCTTTCACTCGACCTTTTGAATGGTCAGAAGAAACGTTAGAAAAACACCTTTGCGAACATCTTTTTACTCCCTGTGGCTCTACTGAATTAGCACATTTTGGCTGGGTAAATGCGTTAGGAAAACACGGCGATTCAAGTGTTCATTGTGCCAACGACAACTTCTTAATTTGTGCGCGTAAAGAAGAAAAAATATTACCCGCGTCTGTTATCAAAGATATGGTTGAAGAAAAAATCAACTTACTTGAGCTAGAGCAAGGCCGCGGCGCAACGAAAAAAGAAAAAGAGCAATTTAAAGAAGACATTACTTTCGAATTATTACCACGCGCTTTCTCACGTATTTCAGATACCCACGCCTATATTAGTCCAAAAGACAACATTATTGTTATCAATTCAAGCTCTCGTGGTAAAGCAGAAGATTTACTCGCATTACTAAGAAAAGTGCTAGGAACATTGCCAGTAACTAGCTTAGAACCCGACGTTGCTGCCGATGAAACCATGACAGACTGGTTAATTAAGAAAAATTTAGGGCCTAAATTTACCTTAGGAATGGAAGCTGAATTTAACGCGATGGGCGATGACGGTGCAGTTATCCGAATGAAAAACCAAGATCTTGACAGCGATGAAATCAAATCCCACTTAGATGCCGACAAATTGATGGTTAAAGCCGCGATGGAATGGGATGAATCATTGTCTTTTATTCTTTGTGATGATTTGGCCATTAAACGCATTAAATTCTTTGATATTATTCAAGAACAAAATGATGATATTGACAGTGACGATATCGTTGCAAAATTAGATGCTGACTTCGCCTTAATGGCAGGTGAGTTAAACCGATTTATTCATGACTTATTAGCTGAGTTTTCATTAAAAACCACTGATTTATTAGAAAAAGATTAAACTTTTGGAGCCTAAAAAAATGTCTATTATTAACATGACTGATCTCAACCTAGCCGGACAACGTGTTCTTATCCGTGAAGATTTAAATGTACCTGTGCAAGAAGGTAAAATCACATCAGATGCACGCTTACAAGCAGCCCTACCCACCATAAAACTCGCATTAGAAGCGGGTGCAAAAGTAATGGTAATGTCACACCTTGGTCGCCCAACAGAAGGGGAATATAATACAGAATATTCTCTAAAACCTGTTGCTGATTACCTAGCAGCAGCGCTTAACTTCCCTGTACGTATGGTAACAGATTACTTATCTGGGGTTGAAGTAGCGACTGGTGAATTAGTTATTTTTGAAAACGTTCGCTTTAATAAAGGCGAAAAGAAAAATAATGACGCTTTATCTCAACAACTAGCCGCCCTTTGCGATATTTTTGTAATGGACGCTTTTGGTACCGCTCATCGTGCCCAAGCCAGTACACACGGCGTGGCTAAATATGCGCCTACTGCTTGTGCTGGCCCATTACTTGTAGGCGAATTAGATGCGTTAGGTAAAGCACTAGACAACCCTGCCCGCCCAATGGTTGCCATTGTTGGTGGCTCAAAAGTGTCAACTAAGCTAACGGTCTTAGAATCATTATCAGGCATTGTTGATCAACTTATTGTTGGCGGCGGAATTGCAAACACCTTTATTGCAGCCGCTAAACATAACGTCGGAAAATCATTATATGAAGCTGATTTAGTCGCCGAAGCACAACGTTTAACCCTACAAGCTCAAGCTAACAAGGGTGATATTCCTATCCCTAGTGATGTGATTGTTGCTAATGAATTTTCACCTACCGCTAAAGCAACACTAAAAAGTGTGAGCGAGGTAAATGATGAAGAAATGATTTTTGATATTGGACCCAACTCTGCTGAGAACCTTGCCCAAATAATTAAAGATGCCGGTACCATTGTATGGAATGGCCCAGTTGGCGTATTTGAATTTGATCAGTTTGGTAAAGGTACAGAAGCGATTGCCAACGCGATTGCTGATAGCTCAGCTTTTTCAATTGCTGGCGGAGGCGACACCTTAGCTGCGGTTGATAAATATGGTATTAAAGATAAAATATCTTATATTTCTACAGGTGGCGGTGCTTTTCTAGAATTTTTAGAGGGTAAAAAACTTCCAGCGGTAGAAATTTTAGAGCAAAGAGCAAGTAAACTGTAACGTGTGTAAAGCATTCAGTTTATAGAAATAAAAGCCTAACGCGTAAACAAAATTCCCTCGTTAGGCTTTTATTTGGGTATACACCTAAACCACCTCAAAATATCCGTCACGGTATCTTGAAGTGATTTAGGTATTATAATTCAAAAGAAGAATACAATAATATAAACAATGCATTTACTATCGCATCAGATAGCACTATAACCAGTATATTTTGCATCCAAAACTTAATAGAAAAAATACCTTACCTCATCATCAACGATGATAATACATTTGGTTAACTTTCATTCATAAGAACAAAAAACGGATGTAAACAACGTTTTTTCATAAGCTTTGGTTGTGATTTTTATACCAAAATCTAATATTCCCCATAGAAGATTCAAAAGCATAATTTTCTGTGCCAGAAGCGATTAATCTCTGCTATAATTTAGTCATTAAAATAGAAAACTTTCACTATAATAAACAAACCATTTAATAGACTAACCTAGGAGTAACCAATGGCTTTAATTTCAATGCGTCAAATGCTTGATCATGCTGCAGAGTTTGAATATGGAATCCCCGCATTTAATGTTAATAATTTAGAGCAAGTGCGCGCAATTATGATTGCAGCAGATAAAACTGATAGCCCTGTTATCCTTCAAGGTTCTGCAGGTGCTCGTAAGTATGCTGGAGCCCCATTTTTACGCCATTTAATTTTAGCAGCCATTGAAGAATTCCCGCATATTCCAGTCGTAATGCATCAAGATCATGGCACTTCACCCACTATATGTCAGCGCTCTATTCAATTAGGTTTCTCATCAGTAATGATGGATGGCTCTTTAATGGATGATGGTAAAACGCCAAGTAGCTACGAATATAACGTTGAAGTGACCAAGCGTACAGTTGAAATGGCGCATGCTTGTGGAGTCTCTGTTGAGGGTGAATTAGGTTGTTTAGGTTCATTAGAAACAGGTGAAGCCGGTGAAGAAGATGGTATTGGTGCTGTAGGTAAATTAACACTTGAACAAATGCTAACCGATCCTGAAGAGGCCGCTGACTTTGTTAAAAAGACACAAGTTGATGCATTAGCAATTGCCTGTGGCACTTCTCATGGTGCATATAAATTTACTCGCCCACCCACTGGTGATATTTTAGCGATTGATCGTATTAAAGCCATACATCAACGTATTCCTAATACCCATCTAGTTATGCATGGTTCATCGTCTGTACCACAAGAATGGTTAGCCATTATTAATGAATTTGGTGGTAATATCCCAGAAACTTATGGCGTACCTGTGGAACAAATTCAAGAAGGTATCAGAAATGGTGTTCGTAAAGTAAATATTGATACTGATTTACGATTAGCCTCAACGGGAGCAACCAGACGCTTTCTAGCACAAAACCCAAGTGAATTTGATCCTCGTAAATTTTTAGCTGAAACGACTAAAGCGATGACCGATATTTGTATTGCCCGTTATGAAGCATTTAATACCGCAGGTAATGCCAATAAAATAAAACCAATTAGCCTTGATAAGATGTTTGATCTGTATCAAGCAGGTACACTCAACGCGATAATCAAATAGTTTATACCCAAACCACCTAGCTTTTACCTATGGATAGGTGGTTCTCTTCTTTTTAGTTTTAATACAAATAAACCCTTTATTATAAATATAATTTATTTATAATACCGCTCTTTAATATGCTGATTTACCTATACCCGCTATAATATCGCGCGTGTATAATCGCTTATAACTCCATTATGTTTTATTAACTGCGGTAACTTAACCGTCTTAGTTAAAATTTTCTGTAAAATTGAGAATCAAATGTTTCGTTTTTTAGTACTCACATCATTTTTTTTCTTATCTATTGCTGCTTATGCACAAAAAAGTTACTCTCAAAATGAGAATAACCAGGTATCAATAAGTGGAATAAACGCCCCATCGAACGCAACGACTACCGATGTTTTATCTAGCCTTGAAAAAGCAGTACAAACAAATACAGCCCATAATGTGCCTATATTGATTGGCTCTGCTGAATTAGGGTTTTTATATAAAAGCGGTGATACTAATAGTGCTGATATAAAAACGGGAGTTGATTTACGTTTCGAGCAAGACCGTTGGTTAAGCTTGTTAAAAATAGATTTACTAATAAAAAAAGCGGATATAGCGGATGAAGAGACGGGTGATGTTCATTTTAGAACTACTGACCAAAAATGGACAATCGCTTCACAAACTAACTACAGTTTAGGCCGTAGCGATAAACATTACATATACGGTAATGTTTGGTATGAAGAAAATGATTTTAGTAGCTTTATCAGCCAAAGCTCAGTGTCTAGTGGTTGGGGTAAACATTGGTATAAAACTAATGAGGCCTCACTTTGGGCTGATATTGGACCTGGCTTTAAGCGCGATCAATTTAGAGCAACAGATACAGAGCCAACAACTACAATCACGTCATGGATTATACAAACTCAAGCGCTCTATATAAGAAAAATAAACGATCATGTTGAATTAAAACAATACTTTAGTGCTAAACAAGCAATGAAAAAGGGCGAAAATAGTATTTATAAAGCCGAAACAGCTCTAACGACTAAACTTATTTCAACATTGCAGCTAAAGTTTACTTTTACAGTTAACTACAATACTGATGTCGAAGATGACAAGAAAAACTTAAATACGCAAACCGCCATAACGCTAGTGTATAGTTTCTAATTTCCCCTCTCTTATGGATTTTAAAATTATTTTAGTCTATAAGATTAAAATAACTGATTTTATATTTTTCTAAAATTAACCTATAAAACATAATGAGGGAACATCATGATTCATAAGTACACACTAATTGCTTTAAGCTTATTGCCACTAGTATCATACGCAGTATCAGCGGAAGACACTGAAAAAAAACCAGAATATACGGCCTCAACTGAGTTAGGTTTTTTATATAAAACAGGCAACACAAAAAGTGCAGACATAAAAGCCGGTTTTAATCTACAGTATGAAAAAGATAAATGGCGCTCTGTCGTTGCTTTCAATATTTTAGCTAAAAAGCTTGAAACGGAAGATGCCGCTGGCAATGAAGAATTTGAAACGACGGATAATAAGTGGGATATCCTCACTCAAACCAACTACACAATAGGTGAAGAGCGTAAAAACTACCTTTACGCTAACCTTGCTTATGAACAAGATAAATTCAGTGGTTTTGAATCACAAAGTTCTTTTTCTGCTGGTTGGGGTCGCCACTGGTATGACACTGAAACTTCATCTTTTTTTGCTGATGTAGGTCCCGGTGTGCAATATGATGTGACCCGTGCAACTGATACTAATTCTTCAGAGAACAACACTAGCTTAATTTTACAAGCACAAGCTCTTTATACACATAAGTTCAATGATTTTGTTAAATTTAAACAATACCTTATTGCAAAACAAGCGACTAAGTCAGGCGATAATAGTGTTTATAAATCTGAAACCTCAGTTACCGCTCAGTTAATTGACTCTTTACAACTAAAATTCGCTTTACGAATAGATTATGACACTGAAGTTGAACCTGAGTTTGAAAAAACAAACACAGAAACCTCAATGACGTTAATTTATAATTTCTAATAGAGTTAAGTGCTACTGTTCTTATCAAATTCAAAATATTGATAATATCAGTAGTCACCCACTTATCACTTTTCTCAACATTATTCTAATAAAAGTGATATGGCTATTAGTTTTTAAAACAAAAAAAGCTAGAGTTTAATAACTCTAGCTTTTTTATTTGTACCGATATTTTACAAATATCTAAGTACCACTTAACACATTAACAATATTTGCTATTAGTTAAACTGGTTAGAAGTGTTTTTCGCGCCGCCTGCTTTAAGAGCATTTTCACCAGCAAAGTATTCTTTGTGGTCATCACCCATATCAGAACCTGACATGTTTTGATGTTTAACACATGCGATGCCTTGACGAATTTCTTCACGTTGAACTTTCTTAACATAACCAAGCATACCTTGCTCACCAAAGTACTCTTTAGCTAGGTTGTCTACAGACAACGCAGTAGTATGATAAGTAGGTAGAGTGATTAAGTGATGGAATACGTTCGCTTCACGTGCAGTATCTGCTTGGAAAGTACGAATGCGCTCATCAGCTGTTGCAGACAATTCAGTTTCGTCATATTCAGCTTTCATTAAGTCAGCACGAACATATGCAGATACATCTTGACCCGCTTCAACCATTGCGTCATATGCTTGCTGACGGAAGTTAAGTGTCCAGTTAAAAGATGGAGAGTTGTTATAAACAAGTTTCGCAGTTGGGTGAACTTTACGAACATCATCCATCATGCCAGCAATTTCGTGTACTGTAGGAACTGCAGTTTCAATCCATAGTAAATCTGCACCTGCATTCAATGCACCGATACAGTCAAATACACAACGTTCATGGCCAGTACCTTGACGGAATTGGTATAAACCTGAAGGTAAACGCTTAGGACGAACTAATTTACCGTCACGGTTAAAGCATACATCGCCTTCTTCCATGTCAGCTACGCTGATTTCTTCAACGTCTAAGTAAGAGTTATAGATATCACCAGAATCACCAGGCTCTTTAACTACAGCGATTTCTTTAGTAAGACCAGCACCTTCAGAGTCAGTACGTGCAACGATAAGACCGTTGTCGATACCTAGCTCTAAGAAAGCATGGCGTAATGCACGAATCTTAGAATGGAAATCAGCATGAGGAACAGTTACTTTGCCATCTTGATGACCACATTGCTTTTCATCAGCTACTTGGTTTTCAATTTGAAGAGCACAAGCACCCGCTTCAATCATTTGCTTAGCCATGATGTAAGTCGCTTCAGCATTACCAAAACCAGCATCGATATCAGCAACAATTGGAACAACGTGAGTTACGTGGTTATCAATTTGATCTTGGATTGCAGCTTTATCGCCTTCAGCAGCAGCATCTAATTCGCGGAAAAGACCGCCTAGTTCACGTGCATCAGCTTGACGTAAGAATGTATAAAGCTCAGCAACTAAAGAAGCTACAGACGTTTTTTCGTGCATAGATTGGTCAGGAAGAGGACCAAATTCAGAACGTAATGCAGCTACCATCCAACCTGAAAGATATAAGTAACGACGATCTGTTTTTCCATCAAAATGTTTCTTGATAGAAATCATTTTTTGTTGGCCAACAAAACCATGCCAACAACCTAGAGATTGTGTATATTGAGTATTGTCTGCATCAAATGCGGCCATGTCTGCATTCATAATATCTGCAGTGTACTGAGCAATCTCTAGACCAGTTTTAAATTTGTTCTGTAGACGCATACGAGCAACTGATTCTGGGTTTATAGGATCCCAAGAGCTACCTGCTTTTGCTTTAATCGCTTGAACCGCTTCTATTGCACTCTGATAATTAGACATATCAATCTCCGTTTACTTTGTTTGTTAATATATAAAAAGTTATATTAGCTTAATTGTTGTGACAGACTTTGTTGACCATCACACTAGACGATAAAAAGCATAATCTACTCGCTATGTATTTAGGAAATATATAATTTTTATTACCGTCATTCACACAAAAAATACCAATAATTTAAATTTAAATCAATTTACAATTAAAATTTTAAAAACAATAGGTTATGATAATAAAGCGCTTTTTATATCCTTAGATGTTATGAAATGGTTAATAATAAACGTTGAATATTACAAAATAATCGCTTATATATATTTTAGTTATGTTTTTCCAGAGAGTCATTAAATTCATGAATATTTCAAAGATTGATTTAAACCTACTTATTTATCTAGATGTTTTACTCAGAGAGAAAAATGTTACCCGTGCGGCTAACCAGCTTAATATTACCCAACCCGCAATGAGTAATGGCTTGAAGCGTTTACGCAATTTGTTTAATGATCCTATTTTAGTGCGCACTTCTGATGGTATGGTCCCAACAGAGAGAGCAAGAACTTTAGCACCAACTATTAGAAAAATTTTACTTGAATTAGAGGAAGCACTTCAAGGCGAAGAAGAGTTTAATGAGAAGAATAGTACCCGTGTTTTTCGTATTATGGCCAGTGATTATGCCGCTTCAACCTTATTACCTATCTTGTTAAAGTTACTTAACAAAACAGCACCTAATGTTACGATTGATATAATGACACCCAGTGATGTTACCTTTCATGATGTTGAAGCAGGTAAAATAGATATGGCGATTAACCGTTTTGATGAATTACCACAATCGTTTCATCAAAAGTCTATTTGGCGTGATTCATTTTCATGCTTACTGAGTGCTAATAACCCGATAGTTTCTAACTTTAATTTAAACTCTTACCTAGCCTCTAAACATGTCTGGGTATCAAAAACAGGTTTTGGTGTTGGTGTTGGAATGAACCCGAATGATGTACAAAAACTTGGCTGGGTGGATGAATCACTCGCAAAAATAGGTAAACAGCGTGACATTAAAGTGTTTACTCGTAATTTCCTAGTTGCGATGAAATTGGCTCATGAAGATAACTTAATCGCTACATTACCAACCAAAGCAGCCATGCTTCATAAAAATGATGATACCTATATCATCATCAAACCACCATTTGATATACCTGACATGGAATTAAAAATGATTTGGAGCCCTTTATTACATCATGATGCTAGTCATATATGGTTTCGGCAATTAGTTATTGAAGCTGCTAGACAGGTCCAGATAAGTAAATAAGAAACAACTAGGAGAATTAGTTTTCCCTAAATAAAACATTACCAAATCTCTACCCTTAAATAAACACTAATGAATATTATGTGTTTTGCTTACTTACTGGAAATCACTGATGCAACTTCTGTTAGATATTGTTATTCCGGTATTTTTGTTAATGGTATTGGGGTGGTGGTCTAGTCGTTCTGGCTTGTTAGAGGAATCTAGTGCTTCCGCATTAAATCGGTATGTGTTTTACATCGCCGTCCCCGCGCTGATGTTTACCTCAACAGTCTCTGTGGATATTCAGACGATATTGCATTGGGACTTCATTGCCGTTTATCTGGGCGGTTGTATTATTGCCATCATGATAGCTTTTTTATGTTGGCGCCGTTTAAAACTCGATACCCCTTTAGACTGGACAGTTATTGCACTTAATTCTGCCTGGGCCAATACTGTTTATATGGGCGTACCAATCTTTTACTTCCTATTTGGAGATCGAGGCACACTACCCGTTATTATCGCAACCTTGACTAGTAATTTAACCTTTATTTTGTTTTTAGCGCTAATGTCTGAACTACAAAACGGTGACGGTGGAGTCCTAGAAAAAGTAAAAACTCTAGTAGTACAGTCATTATTGAAAAATCCTATAATGATGGCCCCACTACTAGGTATGTTAGTCTCTTTTTCAGGTTTTAGCCTACCTGCTGCGTTTATAACACCTATGAATATGCTTGCTCCATCAGCAGCACCAGTAGCATTATTTGCATTGGGTATGTCTCTGAGTGGATTAAAAGTTCAACGGGCAGGTTTTGATCTAGCTTGGTTAAGCCTAATTAAATTAATTATACATCCATTGGCAACCTGGAGCCTAGCACTACTGTTGGATCTAGATCCCTATTGGACTGCTAGTGCTGTACTCTTATCTTCGTTACCTACCGGAGCAATGGTCTATGTTCTGGCACAACAATATAATACGAGAGTGACGCTATCTTCAGCTACTATTATGGTAACGACAGTTTTTTCAGTCATTACACTGGCATTTTTATTGCCAATGTTAAAGCAACTAGTTGATTAAATGCTAATAATGCTACAAATGAAAAATTAAATATCATCAGGCTGATTTAGAAACACTTTATGTTGGATTTTAAATCTCTCTGAACCCCGCATCTTGAAGTGGCATGGATATACAATATTTTCAAGAGCAAGCTATCATCAAAATTCATAAAGTAAAATAGAGTTACCCTCACTTAGCGTCGGTTTACTAAGGGTTATTAAGTAACCACAATAGTTATCATAAAAGAAATGTATAATTAAATATATAACATTCATTAAATTGATAATAGGTATTAATTCACCGCTCTTGCTAGTTATAGCTATTGTTAATAGGATGGCACCATATAATCATTTCATTTAAGCAATGAAACTTTCATTAAGCTTTTACAAAGTACGCCACAAGCAAGGCAAGTGAGGAAAATATGACCCAAACAATTCAATTAGCAGGTTTAACCATAAATCAAAATCTACATGATTTTATTGAACGTGAAGCGCTGCCAGATACTGGCATAGCATCGGAACATTTTTGGCAAAGTTTTGCAAAAATCATTAGCGATCTATCAGGTGAAAATGCACTATTACTTGCTAAACGAGATGACTTACAAACTCAAATAGATACTTGGCATAAAAATAATCTTGGCGATAAATTTAACTTTGCCAGCTATAAACAGTTTTTAACTGATATAGGCTACCTTGCTCCTGTAGTTGATGACTTTTCTATTAGTACAGAAAATGTAGATGCTGAACTCGCGACTATTGCAGGCCCGCAACTTGTTGTACCTATTATGAATGCTCGCTTTGCTTTAAATGCTGTCAATGCACGTTGGGGGAGCTTGTATGATGCTCTTTACGGCACTGACGTTATTAGTAGTGAAGATGGTGCAGAAAAAGCAGCTAGTTATAACCCTGTTCGCGGCGAAAAAGTAATCAGTTATGCTAAAGACTTTTTAGATCAAGCTATTCCATTAGTTAATGGCAGCCATCAAGACGCGGTTGCCTACCATTTAAATGAACAACAATTAATGGTGAGTTTAGCCAATGGCGAACAAAGCCAGTTAAAAGAAAGTAATGCCTTTATTGGTTTTACTGGCAGCATTAGCCAACCGAACACATTAGCTTTTAAACATAATGGTTTACACCTAGAACTAGTATTTGATGCCAACAGTGTTATCGGAAAGTCAGAGCCATCAACGTTAAGTGACATACTACTTGAATCAGCACTTACTACCATAATGGATTGTGAAGATTCTGTCGCTGCTGTTGATGGTGAAGATAAAGTCGTAGCCTACCGTAACTGGTTAGGGTTAATGCAAGGAACTTTGACAGAAGAGATTCATAAAAACGGCCAAGTATTTACCCGTAAAATGAATGAAGACCGCAGCTATCAATCATTATCAGGCGGTTCAGTACAGCTTAAAGGTCGCAGTTTGATGTTCGTACGAAATGTTGGACATCTGATGACCAACAACGCCATCATTGACAGCCAAGGTCGTGAAGTGCCTGAAGGAATAATGGATGCAGTAGTCACTTGTCTACTTGCCCTACATGATTTAAAAGGTAATGGTAAGCTATGTAACAGTAGTGAAGCATCCATCTACATTGTTAAACCAAAAATGCACGGCCCTGATGAAGTACAGTTTGCTGATACTTTGTTTGCCCGTGTTGAAGATGCATTCTCATTGCCACGTAATACCGTTAAAATGGGAATTATGGATGAAGAACGACGCACTAGTGTTAATTTGAAAAATTGTATTCATGCTGCAAAAGAGCGCGTTGTCTTCATTAACACTGGCTTTTTAGACCGGACGGGTGATGAAATTCATACCTCAATGGCTGCCGGCCCAATGGCACGTAAAGCGGATATCAAGTTAACACCTTGGATTGGCGCTTATGAAAATAATAATGTAGATGTTGGCTTAGCATGTGGTTTTAGTCAAAAAGCTCAAATTGGTAAAGGTATGTGGCCTATTCCAGATCAAATGGCTAACATGATCGCAACAAAAATTAATCATGTAGAAGCAGGAGCAAATACTGCTTGGGTTCCATCACCAACCGCAGCAACTCTGCACGCATTGCATTACCACCGTATTGATGTATTTTCGCTACAAAAGGATTTAATGCAACGTGAAAGTGCTAATTTAGATGATATTTTAACCATTCCATTAGCAACAGATACTAACTGGACCGATGCAGAAATAACAGAAGAACTTGATAATAACGCTCAAGGAATTTTAGGCTACGTTGTACGTTGGGTAGATCAAGGTATTGGTTGTTCTAAGGTACCTGATATCAATGATGTCGGTCTAATGGAAGATAGAGCAACGTTACGTATTTCTAGTCAACATATTGCTAACTGGTTATATCACGGCATTTGTAGCCAAGAGCAAGTACAAGCCAGCTTAGAAAAAATGGCTAAAATTGTTGATGGTCAAAATGCAAGTGATCCAAGCTACCAAGCAATGAGTGTTGATTTTGCCAATAGTATTGCTTTTAAAGCCGCATCTGCTTTAGTATTTTGTGGTGCAGAACAGCCAAGTGGCTACACTGAGCCATTATTACATCAATGTCGATTAGATAAAAAACAAGAGCTTCTTAACAATAAATAAGTATTTCCATATAGCTTATTTACCTTAAGTAAACACAATAAAAGCAGATGATAAATAACCTTGTTATTATCATCTGCTTTTTTGTTTCTGGCGTACCTTTGTTTATAATGCCCTTTATTTATAAGGTATAGAACAAGTTCATCTGAGTACATTGGTGTTTTCTATTGCCTCAATAATACGCCACTAACAACATCAGCTAATGACATAAATGTCGCTTCACGCATACTAGTTTTACGCCATACAATACCTATTTCTCTATATACCTCGCCTTTCATAGGTTTGATTAGTACTCCCTCTAACTTACCAACAACTTTCTTTACAGCCATTTCAGGTAAAAAGGTAACTCCGTGATGAAACGCTGTCATTTGAACTAACGTAGCTAAACTTGAGGCGGAGAAGCTATTAATAAGACACGCATATTCTAGTTTACATACTGAGACTCTATACTCAGTTAAACAATGTTCTTCATTGAGTAAAACACACTTTTTTCGGGTAGGCTTTGGTCGTCTAAAGACATCTGAAAACGCTTCACTAACGTTTCATCACTAGGAATATAAAAATCATCTTTTCCTAATATTTTCGAACAAAAATTATTTTTTGGAATTGGAAAAGCAAGTATTATACAATCAATTTCACCTTGATCTAACTGCAAAAGTAAATTTTCAGTAGTATCTTCTCATAGGCATAATTCAAAATTGGGTAAGCTTTTTTGGCAAGCTTGTACTAAATCGGTGAGTAAAAAAGGGGCGATTATGGGAATACATCCAAGATTAATGCTACCGCTATTATCACAGCCTTACTGCTGAGAAAACACCATAAACTCATTAGCATACAGTAAAAGTTTTTGGGCAAGTGCCAACAAGTAGCTTAAGTGCTTTAAGTTAGACTCTTTATTATTGAATGTGCTATTGCTCATAGAGTTTATAATTCCAACTTAATCGTTCAGTGTGAAATTGTTTGAGTATAGTAATGTATGAGTAATTTAAATCAACAGCTCTTTAAAATCAAAGAAAAATACGATATGGTAAGCACAATTTTATTATAACAAGTAACGGGAAAAACTATGTCACAAGCGGCAGCACGCCATTTATTGGTTGACACTGAAGAGCAGTGTTTAGCATTAAAAACAGAAATAGAAGACGGAAAAGATTTTGCTGAAGTAGCCAAAGAACACTCAAACTGCCCTTCAAAAGCGCAAGGTGGTGATTTAGGTACTTTTGGTCCTGGCCAAATGGTTCCAGAATTTGATAAAGTGGTATTTTCTGCACCACTTAATGAAGTGCAAGGTCCAGTAAAAACTCAGTTTGGATATCATTTACTCGAAGTAACAGCACGTGATTAAAGGCTAATAAAGCCTGACTTAATTTATAAACTTTACGTTATAAACTTAAGCTACAAATAACAAAAAAAGCCGTAACAAACGTTACGGCTTTTTTATATTCGTGTGTTTTTAAAGACGGCTATATCTAGGTGAAAATAGCTTGCATCATCCAGAAGAACAATATCGACAGTCCCGCGCCAATTGGCAACGTTATTACCCAAGATACCACGATATTACGTACTACACCTAAATTAATAGCAGCAATACCACGAGCCATACCTACACCCAACACGGCACCAACTAAGGTTTGTGTGGTTGAAATAGGTAAACCCGCACCTGAAGCGATAACTACGGTACAAGCCGCAGCTAATTCTGCAGCAAAACCACGACTCGGTGTTAAGTGAGTGATACCTTGACCAATAGTGGCCATAACTTTGTGACCAAAAATAGCCAAACCAGCAACGATACCAAAACCACCTAGTGGTAGTATCCACCAAGCAATAGTCGATTTCGCCGCAATTTGACCACCGTTATCAACAATACTAACAACTGCAGCTAGTGGACCAATAGCGTTAGCAACATCGTTTGAACCATGAGCAAATGCCATACAACAAGCCGTTACTATCATTAACACCGCAAACACTTTTTCTACATTGGCATAATGCGTTTTAAGTGCTGCTGATTCATCAAACTTAAGGCGACTAATAAACACCTTACCGATAATAGCAACGATAACTGCGGTGATGGTCGCATAAATGAAGCCATCAGCATTATCGATGTGTAAATTGATATGCTTAAGGCCCTTTTTGATAGTGACCAATGCCAGTACAAAACCAACTAAAAACATATAAAACGGCACCCAGCGTTTCGCTTGCTGCAGTGGTTTCTCTGTATCAAAAATAAGTTTTTGCGCACTATTAAATATAATAAAAGCAATCACACCAGAAATAAGTGGTGTTATAACCCAACTACCAACAATACCAGTAACCTTACTCCATTCAACCGCTTCAGGACTTACGCCAACTGCAGCAAAACCAACAATAGCACCTACAATTGAATGTGTAGTCGATACAGGCCAGCCTAATGCTGACGCAATAAGTAACCATGTAGCCGCAGCAAATAAGGCTGAAATCATACCAAAAACGAGTAGTTCAGGTGAATCAATAAAGAAACTGGCATCAATAATACCCTTACGAATAGTTGAAGTAACCTCTCCGCCTGCTAAATAAGCACCGGCAAATTCAAATATCATGGCGATAATAATAGCTTGCTTGATAGTTAATGCTTTTGCACCAACAGAAGTCCCCATTGCATTCGCTACATCATTAGCACCAATCCCCCACGCCATAAATAAGCCAACAACAGCAGCAATAATAACTAATATGTGACCAGAGTTAAGTAAAATATCCATTAGTTAACCCTTATTTTCTAGCAAGAAGTATTTCTAAACGTGCACCAACACGTTCAGCTAGATCGGCTAAGTCGCCAACCCAATCAATAATTTGATATAAAAACATTACATCAACCGGATTTAAATCATGCTCTAAAGCAAGCAGATCTTTGCGTAACGTAATTTGCATGGCATCAGTATCGTCTTCTATTTCATCTAATTGATTGATCATTTTTTCGACCAATACAACTTCACGACCACGAAAACCTGTTTCTAACAAGTCATCTAATTCGTTAATTGCATCGGCTGCTTTTTCGGTTGCTTCAATACAACGTGCTAAATAAGCTGAAAATTGTGCTTGCAAACTAGTCGGTATTTCTAATTTACGACCTAAAACACGCCCTGCAATATCCTTTGCACGGTTGGCTATTTTATCCTGTTGAGTAAGCAACTCGAGTAAATCTGCTCTGTCCACAGGCATAAATAAGCCACCGGGTAACTCTAAACGTAGTTGACGCTTTAATATATCAGCATCTTGTTCTAACTTAGATATTTTACGACGAACTTTGGTCGCTTCACTCCAGTTTTGTTCGTAACAAGCTGTAAAAAAAGGAATAAGTTGATTGCCACATTTAACAACCAATCTAATATGTTTTTCTAATGGTTTAATAGGCGACTTTGCAAATACACCTAATATTGTGTTTCTGGCCATAAGGGTTTCCAGTTTATTATTTTTCAGGGCGGATAATAACGTATTTATCCGGCAATGTTAACTTTTCTAGGTAAGTTCCACCTAGAATGTTAATTTTTATCTAATAGAATTATATGATAGTTATGTGACAGTTTTATTACAAAGAAAATACGGTTATAAAAATGAATGGCGAGTTAAGAAAAATTCAAAACTCGATATCAATTTCTTATTTCAAAAAAAAATTATAAATGAATTTATGCACTAATTTACCATAAGGAGGGAAAGCATTGGATGCAGTATTTACCTTACCTTTTTTGAATACTGACTTTGCTTTTGATAATGTTAAAAAGCCCTCATGGCCATGATAATGTCCCATACCAGAAGGACCAATACCACCAAATGGCATATCATCTTGTGCAACATGCATAGCGGCATCATTCAAACAAACGCCTCCTGTATGAGTTCGCTCTAATACTGTTTGTTGTGTTGCCTTGTCATGGCTACATAAATATAACGCCAATGGCCGTGGTCGATCATTTATATACTTGATTGCATCATCTAATTTTTCATAACTAACGATAGGTAACACAGGACCAAATATTTCCTCTTGCATCAAAATCATGTCGTCGTTAACGTTATTTACTAGCGTCAGAGGAATTTTTCCTACCGCAATGCACTCTTGTTCACTATCATTACCTAATGGCGTTACAATGGCGCCTTTAGCTTTCGCATCACTAAGCCATAGACTCAAACGCTGTAACTGTGCTTCATTTATTATACTGCCATAATCATTATTATTAGCAACACAAGGGTACATTTTAGTGAACTGTTTATCTATCGCCTGTTTTAACTCATCAATCCTTCCAGAAGGACAAAGTATATAGTCAGGGGCAACACAGGTTTGTCCCGCATTAAGGGTTTTACCCAAAATAAAACGTGATACAGCTTCTTTAATATTTACTTTATCATCAATAATCGTCGGAGATTTCCCTCCTAATTCGAGCGTAACAGGTGTTAAATTTTTAGCTGCAGACGCCATGACAATTTTACCTACCCGCGTTGATCCAGTAAAAATCAAATGATCAAAAGCTTGTGCGGTGAAGTGCATAGCAACATCTGGACCGCCATTTATCAGGGCTACTTTATCATTTGAAAAAATACCACTAAGTAATGTTTTAATGACTTCATTGGTTGCCGGAGTAAACTCAGACATTTTTATCATTGCACGATTTCCGGCCGACAATGCCGTTGTTAAAGGCCCTAACGATAAAAACAAGGGATAATTCCACGGAGTAATAATACCAACAACCCCTAAAGGTTGGTACATAACAAAGGCTTTTGCCGGTTGAAACAGCAAACCAACATGCCTTTTAGACGGTTTCATCCACTTTTTAATATGCTTAATTGAATAGTTAATGCCCATAATTGTTGGCAGTAAATCACCCATTTTACTGTCATCAACACTGCGACAACCAAAATCTTTTGATAACGCGTGTACCAATTTATCTTGATGTTCTAGAATAGCGACCTTTAACTTAGTTAGATCATTAATACGCGCTTGGGCTGACAAATAAGGATCATGACTAAAGGCTTGCTTTTGCTTTAATAAGGCTTCATCAATTACAGTCATTTCTTGCTGATCATCTGCAGCGGTATATAAGTTATTTGCCATAATTTTTCACCTAAAATAGGTTTATCTTTTTATCAATTAATTTCAACCGTTACTATCAAGTTGCTTTGAACATTAGCACCTCAATTAAAACATCAATATAACTGATCTAATGAGATATACAACTAATCCAGAAGCGCTGGAGTAACATCGCTTCGTCGTTACTGTGATTTATAAGGGTGCAACCATTATTTCAGCCAAAACGTATGGGCTAATCAGAAAGATCAGATAGATACCACTTTGATACAAAAGAAATCACATCCAATAAGTAATTAATCTTATTTGGACTCAAAGTCTTCTAGAGTAATGCTTGCAAGCCCGCTACTACCACTTTGATCAGTATTTCTAAGTTTAATCATCAAGCGTAAATCATTAGGTGAATCAGCATGATGAATAGCATCAGCATAAGTAATTAAACCTTGTTGATATAAATCAAAGAGTGCTTGGTCAAAGGTTTGCATGCCAAGTTCTTTAGATTTTTGCATTATTTCTTTAATGCTACCTATTTCACCCTTTTTAATCAGCTCTCCAATGTACGGTGAATTCAATAGTACTTCTATAACAGCAACACGGCCATTACCATCGCTCGTTGGCACTAATTGCTGTGCAATAATCCCACGCAGATTCAAGGCTAAATCAAACAATAATTTACCATGTTGATCAGCAGGAACTAAATGCATAATACGATCAATCGCTTGGTTTGCATTATTAGCATGCAAAGTAGCAATACATAAATGACCTGTTTCGGCAAAACTTAATGCATATTCCATCGTTTCTTTACTACGAATTTCACCTATTAAAATAACATCAGGTGCTTGTCGCAATGAACTTTTAAGTGCGCTGTCAAATGATTCGGTGTCTGAGCCGACTTCACGCTGAGTGATCATACATTTTGCATGCTCATGAACAAATTCAACAGGATCTTCAATGGTAAGAATGTGCCCACGAGAATTCCGATTTCGATAACCTATCAAGGATGCCATAGAGGTTGATTTACCTGTTCCCGTACCACCAACAAAAAGCAGTAAACCTCGCTTTGACATCACTACATCTTTAAGTATTGAAGGTAAACCTAATTCATCAACATCAGGAATATCAGTAACAATACGACGGATAACCATACCAGCCATATCTCGTTGCCAAAAAGCAGATATGCGAAAACGGCCTATGTCGTCGATTGACATAGCAAAGTTACACTCTTTTTCTTCATCGAATTGACGAACCTGTTTATCGTTCATAACATGATGAACCATGGCTAACGACTCTTCAGCTGACAAAACGTGCTCAGTAATGGGATGTAATTCACCATTAATTTTTGCACTCACGGCTAGCTTTGCCGTAACAAACATATCAGATGCATCGACACTCACCATTTTTTCTAATAGCTGATGAAAATTCATTGGGTATTCCTGTCCGTACATTTATAAAAAATATTACAAATCTTTAAATTGGTTTTTATCTACCGCTTTTTCCATTGCCGTATTTTTAGTAATAATGCCGCGATTCACTAGGTTTTGTAAGCATTGATCCATTGTTTGCATACCATGAGATATACCTGTTTGAAGTGATGAGTACATTTGTGCCGTTTTATCCTCACGAATTAAATTACGAATTGCGGGTGTACCAATCATAATTTCATGGGAGGCAACACGGCCACCTCTAACTTTTTTAATCAATGTTTGAGAAATAACCGCGCGAAGAGATTCTGACAACATAGAACGTACCATCGACTTTTCTGCTGCGGGAAATACATCAATAATACGGTCAATAGTTTTAGGGGCAGAGGTTGTATGTAGTGTTCCGAACACTAAATGACCGGTTTCTGCTGCTGTCATAGCAAGGCGAATTGTTTCTAGATCACGCATCTCGCCCACCAGAATTACATCTGGGTCTTCACGCAAAGCTGAGCGTAATGCCGCTTCAAAACTTAACGTATCTCTATGCACTTCTCGTTGATTAATTAAACATTGCTTATTTTCATGTACAAATTCAATAGGATCCTCAATGGTTAAAATGTGATTTTTCTTAGAATTATTAATATAATCAACCATTGCAGCTAAAGTCGTTGATTTACCGGAACTTGTTGGGCCTGTCACCAAAACTAAGCCACGCGGTGTGTTAGAAATATCACGAAAAACATCAGGACAACCCAAATCATCTAACGATAGTATCTTGCTTGGAATAGTACGAAATACTGCAGCAGGCCCTCGGTTTTGATTAAAAGCATTCACCCTAAAACGCGCTAATTTTGGTACTTCAAAAGAAAAGTCCACCTCTAATTTTTCTTCATATTCTTTACGTTGGTGATCATTCATAATATCGTAAACTAAAGCGTTGACATCTTTAGCATCAAAAGCAGGGAGATTTAATTTTCTCACATCACCATCAACTCGAATCAAAGGTGGTGAACCTGTTGATAAATGTAAATCTGACGCTTCATGCTGCACACTAAATGCGAGTAGTTCGGTAATATCCATAAAAACCCTCGGTTTATCTGTTAAAGTACTGTTTGTTAAAAAATATCTATCAACGTCTTAGAAGCAACATTATTTAGCTAAAAACACATGAATAAAATTAAAGAAAATATAGAAAAAATTAAACAACAGATTGATCAAGCTTGCCATACTGATGTTATTAACAATCAAGACAGCAGGGCTTCATCAAATTATAGACAAGATTCTGTTACTTTGCTTGCAGTGAGTAAAACCAAACCAGCGTCATCAATCGAGCAAGCTTATCTCGCTGGACAACATGATTTTGGTGAAAATTATTTACAAGAAGCGGTTGAAAAAATAGCACATCTATCACATTTACCAGAGCTTTGCTGGCACTTTATAGGGCCTATTCAATCCAATAAAACTAAGCAGATTGCGAAAAATTTCACTTGGGTTCATAGTGTTGATAGGGCGAAAATTGCCTTACGTTTAAATACACACTTTAATGAATATTTACGTGAGACAAGCCAACCAGATTATTGTCCAGACACCGCATTAAATATTTGTTTACAAGTCAATATTAGTGAAGAACCATCAAAATCAGGCATCATGGCTAATGAACTATTTTCTTTAGCTGAAGTTGTTGATAACTGTGATAAACTTACCTTAAGAGGATTGATGGCTATTCCTGAAAAAAATACGGGTTTGGCAAGTTACGAAAAAATGCAGTACTTGTTTAAAAAATTACAAGCCCAATATCCAACAGCAGATACACTTTCAATGGGTATGTCGAACGATTTAAGTATCGCGATAGCTCATGGTTCAACTATGGTACGAGTCGGTAGAGCCATATTTGGAGAAAGAAATTAACATGGTAAATTATGACCATCAAAAGTACACATTAGGATAACAATATTTATGAAAAAAATAGCGTTTATTGGTGCAGGTAATATGGCACGCGCGATTATTATTGGGCTTATAAACTCAGGTGTTGCAGCAAAAAACATAATTGTTGCTAACCCCTCACCAGAAAAAAGAGTCATGCTCGAAAATGAATTTGGCGTGCTACAAACCAATGATAATATTAAAGCAGCAACATTTGCTGATATTATAGTACTGAGTGTTAAACCCCATTTTATTTGTGATGTTTGCCGCCAACTAAGTAGCGCATTAGATATTACCAATAAATTGTTTGTTTCTGTTGCAGCAGGCACTACGGTTGCTCAAATTCAGCAAGCATTAAACAAAAAAGTAGCACTAGTACGTGTTATGCCCAATACACCTGCACAATTAGGTTTAGGGATGAGCGGTCTGTTTGCATCAAAAGAAGTAAACAGTGAACAAAAAGCGGCAAGTGATAAGTTAATGTCTGCTGTTGGTAAAATTATTTGGTTAAAAAGTGAAGATAAAATTAATGATATTATCGCGATTGCCGGCTCGGCTCCCGCCTATTTTTTTCTCTTTATGGAAGCCATGGAAAAACAAGCACAAACATTAGGTTTTAACGCCCTAGAAAGTCGAATGCTAGTACAGCAAACAGCTCTTGGGGCTGCCCAAATGGTTGAGCATAATACTGCCGCCATTAGCACGTTAAGAGAAAATGTCACTTCAAAAGGTGGAACTACTTTTGCCGCCCTTGAACAGTTTAGAAAAGATGACCTAGATAAAGTAGTGAGTAATGCAATGAATGCAGCGATTGCTAGAGCCGAAGAAATGGCTAAGGGTCATTAAATATTTAGAGTGACGAGCATAAATAAAACAACCAGTATAAAAAATTAAATATAGATAGTTTATTCAACTACATGCACAAGGCACTGAGTTAATTTCAATCAACAAGTACTTTATAAAAATCCGTAGTTGGAAGATTAACAAAGATAATGTTATTTAGGAGAAATAATGGAAGCAGTTATATACTTACTTCGATTCGCATTTGATGCGTTTTTAATGATTTTGATCATGCGTTTTTGGCTACAATGGGTTAAAGCAGATTTTTATAATCCTCTCAGTCAATTTATCGTTAAAGTAAGCAACCCGTTAGTAATACCTTTGCGTAAGGTTATTCCTGGCTTAGGTGGTTTAGATATTGCTACCCTTGTTGTTGCTTATATAATAGCGACATTAAAGTTTTTTATCTTGGCATCATTAGCGGGTGAAAGTTTAGGTCCTTTAGCTTTTTACATTGGCCTACTGGTTTTATTAAAACAAGCTGGTTTTTTACTGTTTGTGATTATGGTCATGATGGCTATCATGAGTTGGGTAGTGCAAGGTTACAATCCAACCTTAATGATTTTCAATCAGTTAACAGAGCCATTTTTAAACCCTATTAGACGTATTATGCCTAATTTAGGTGGCTTAGATTTATCCATGATTCTTGTTTTTTTAGCCATGAATGTAATCAACATTATACTCTCTAATTCTTTGCCTTATTGGAGCGCATTGTAATATAAGAGTATAAATAGAGAATAGTGTTTATATTATATATTTTGAAGTACAAACACTTTTTTCAGGTCTATTCTATAATAAGTGTCTAAACTTTATTAAAATTAATAAACTAGGAGAGTGACATGAATAATTCCATCATAAAATTTTTGTTAGCGATCACGATTAGTTTTTTTGTTACCACATACGTTAATGCAGAAAACATGAAAAAATTGGGTTCAATGGATGTACATTACATGGCTATTGGTTCCACTTTTTTTACACCAGAAATAGCGAAAGTTTATGGGATAACCCGTAGCCGATATAATGGCCTTATTAATATTTCAGTACTTGATAATACCAAACCCGGTAATCCCGCTAAAACAGTCAGTATTAGTGGAAAAGCAAAAAATAATTTAGGCCAATTTAAAACGATTGAATTTAGCGAAGTAACAGAAGGTGATGCCATTTATTACTTAGCACAAATAAAATATAGTAACGAAGAAACAATACATTTCACCTTATCCATTAATGATGGAAAAGAACAACAAACGTTAAAGTTTTCTCAAAAATTTTATGTGGATTAATAAATAAGTTTATCGTTTCTAGTAACAAAGTGGCCGGTATTATGACCTGCCACGCTTTAAAAGATAATTGTTACAATAGCGGAGTAATATACGTTATTATTGCCGTCATTATCTTTTAAGAAAAAGTATTAACCTTTCATGTCAAAAATAGTTTTAGCAACTGGTAATCAAGGCAAAGTTAAAGAATTAGCAATTTTGCTCGCTGCACATCAACTAGAAATAATTCCTCAAAGCGATTTTAATGTACCTGATGTCGCTGAAACTGGCACCACCTTTGTTGAAAATGCCATTATCAAAGCACGCCATGCAGCAAAAATTACTGGCCTGCCGGCCATCGCTGATGATTCAGGCTTAGAAGTTGATGCATTAGAGGGTGCCCCCGGAGTTTATTCTGCTCGTTATGCCAGTGATATGATTGAAAACCCCAGTGATGATGACAACACTAACAAATTACTCAACGCACTAAAAAATGTCCCCGAGGAACAGCGCAATGCACGCTTTCATTGTGTATTGGTTTATATGCAGCACGAAAATGATCCTAACCCCATTATTTGTCATGGTGTTTGGCAGGGAAGTATTAGCCGTACAAAACAAGGAAATCAGGGCTTTGGTTATGATCCTGTTTTTTGGCAGAACGACTTAAAACTTTCTTCAGCCCAATTACCACGTGATGTTAAAAATAAGTTAAGCCATCGCGGC
The DNA here is from genome assembly GCA_003521815.1 of Colwellia sp. Lineage (GTDB taxonomy): Bacteria > Pseudomonadota > Gammaproteobacteria > Enterobacterales > Alteromonadaceae > Colwellia. The sequence goes on along the minus strand of DPHE01000052.1, from coordinate 11,434 downwards.
CAAGCCTTAGCCAGATTAGTTAAAAAGTTAACAAAGGGTTAGTCAAAAGATATTATCATGAATATACCATTATTAACTCCCCCCCCTTTATCACTCTACATTCATATACCTTGGTGTGTAGAAAAGTGCCCTTATTGTGACTTTAATTCCCACGCATTAAAGTCACAAGTACCCGAGCAAGATTATGTAAAGGCCTTAATCGCTGATTTAGATGCTGATATTGCTCGCTTTGATTTATCACAACGACCATTACATTCAATTTTTATTGGTGGTGGTACGCCAAGTTTATTTTCAGCGAACGCGATTGAAAGCTTGTTAGATCAAGTATTGTCTCGCTTTAAGCAAAGCCCTTGCCATAAAGGTAATATCGAAATTACGTTAGAAGCGAACCCTGGAACAGTAGAAGCGGATAAATTTATCGGCTTTGCTAAAGCGGGAGTGACCCGTTTATCTATTGGCGTGCAAAGTTTTGAATCGGATAAATTAATTAAGTTAGGTAGAATTCATAATGTTAGTCAGGCAAAATTCGCCGCACAACTCGCTCATGAATCTGGCGTAAAGAGTTTCAACTTAGATTTAATGCATGGTTTACCCAATCAAACCCTAGACAATGCGTTAGATGATTTAAAAACGGCCATTAAGTTAAAAGCCGACCACCTCTCTTGGTATCAACTGACTATTGAGCCAAATACGGCTTTTCATTCTAAGCCTCCTAAGTTACCGCAAGATGAAGTGTTATGGGACATTCAAGATCAAGGCTTTAAATTACTGAGTGATGCTGGTTATCAGCAATATGAAATTTCAGCATTTTGCCTCGTAAAAAATGATGCCACTGATGATAAACAGTGCCAACATAACCTTAACTACTGGCGTTTTGGTGACTACCTTGGCATAGGTTGTGGCGCACATGGCAAGATAACTGACATCGAAAAGGGTACCATTCAGCGTACCATAAAAGTTAAACACCCTAAGGGTTACCTTGATCCAAACCGATCGCCGTTAGATCATCTAAATACGGTAACTAGTGATGAATTACCTTTTGAATATATGATGAATCAACTGCGCTTATTTTCTAGCTTTACCTTAGCAGAATATCAACAGCGAACAGGATTAACTGCTAGCACAGTATTGCCAACGCTACTAAAAGCACAGGATAAAAAAATGATGACTTGTAACGATACTTTATCTACAGAAGGAAAGTGGCAGGTCACGCAACTGGGTCATCGGTATTTAAATGATTTACTGGAACTTTTTCTCTAATGGTTTTAGATAGTGATAATCGTGAATATGATGAAAATACTAACCAATACTTCATGGAACAGGCATTTAAGCTAGCACAACAAGCTGAACAAAATAATGAGATCCCTGTCGGCGCGGTAGTTGTTTATCAAGGAAAAATTATTGGTGAAGGTTTTAATCAATCTATTATGCTTAACGACCCTTCAGCCCATGCAGAAATGCTCGCAATTCGCCAAGCTGGAAAATACCTTAATAACTATCGCCTGCTAGATTGTACCTTGTACGTTACGCTAGAGCCCTGCCCCATGTGCGCAGGCTTATTAGTACACAGTAGAATTAAACGACTTGTTTATGCCAGCCCTGATTTAAAAACAGGCGCAGCAGGTAGTACTTTTAACTTAGTGTGTAATGAGCAGCTAAACCATCAGGTATTAGTGACAGGAGGCATATTAAAAACACAGTGCAGTCAGCTATTATCTACTTTTTTTAAGCGACGCAGAGCGGAAAAAAAGCAACAAAGAAAATCAATAAATATAGCTAATGACTAATGGATAAAGCATTTTATCTTAGCTGTGTTTTAAACCCTTCGACTGCTTCGCGCTCAGGGCGAACGGTATCAGAGTAGTGGGTATTTATACACTGACGTTTATGCTGAGCAGGTGAGGAACGAGCCGTCTGTCGAAGTATTAATGTTTTTGTGGTTGATTAAGCTCTGCAACGAGTTGATTAAAATAAAACTGTCGACGAGTGTTTATTTTACTATGTTGTACTTTTAATTGTTTTCTACGAGAGCTGGCTGATATAGGTCTTCTTATTTTCATCTGTATCTCTTTATTTTGTCATCTGAGTAAAAATTTCAAGATCATTATTGTCTTTAAATATTACATTCAGATGACAAAATAAAAATAATGATAAAACTGCGTAGCTTAGTCCGTTGACTCTGTTCTTTCAAGTGCGACCACTTCGTCAGCCGCTTCTGTTGCTTTAGTATCTAACCAAGTTAGCGTATCGTAATAACGACGAATATTTTCCACATAATGCACAGGCTCTTTTCCGCGAGCGTAGCCATATTTAGTTTTTTTATAATATTTTTTTTGTTGTAATAAGGGTAACCGTGTTTTTACTTCAACCCAGCGGTCCGGATCGCCACCTTGCTGCTGTGTAATGATCCTTGCATCATTTAAGTGGCCAAAACCAACATTATAAGACGCAAGCGCAAACCATATTCTGTCTGGGCTAGGAATTCTATCGGGCATTTTATTAATCATGCGCTTAAAGTATTTACTGCCGCCACGAATGCTTTGTTCCGCATCTAATCGACTGTCGATGCCCATTTGTTTCGCCGTAATCAAGGTCAACATCATCATGCCACGCACACCGGTATGTGAACGTGCATGTGGTCGCCAATGAGATTCTTGGTAACTAATTGCCGCTAATAAACGCCAATCAATTTCTTGAGCGTATTTTTCAAATAAGGCTTTATACTTAGGGAGTTTTGTCGAAACAGCACGAATAAAAGTGCGAGTTTCAACATAGTTAAACTGCTCAATATGACCATAGTATTTCTCATCGAGTGCTAATAGTGAACCGTTATGGTGTACTTTTCCAAAAAACTCGATCAAACTGGCTAAAATAGCATCGTCTCCATTTTTATCGACCATCCAAGCTAATGGTTCAGATTTTTTTATAGTAAACCCAACACTGATTTCTGGATAATAGCGGCGATTAACCGCTAAAGCATTACTATCAATAATGGTGTAATCTATTTCCTCATTCAGTATTTTTAATAATAATTCTTCACTATCAAATTCTGATGTTTCTAACCACTTAAGCTCATTATGTTCTTGTTTAAGTACGTCTAAATTCTCTACATGACTTGAGCTCGCCGTGATCATAAGCTTACCGGTAAGATCACTCAGTTCTCTTGGTCTCACTTTTCCTTGTTTAAAAACTAATTTTTGACTGATCTTTTCATAACTTGGTGCAAAACGAAAGCGTGATAAACGCTTCTCTGTTACCGACAAACCTGCAGCAAGTAAATCTACTTCACCCGAATTGAGTTTAATAAACAACTCATCAAGGGAATAGCTAGGGACTATTTTTAAATCCACATTTAGATATTCCGCATATTTTTTTGCCAAATCATATTCAAAACCAGCATAACCGTCCGCTTGAACATAATAGCTATTAGGCCCAAATAAAGTACCAACAGTCACATAGCCTCGTTCAATAATACGAGTAAAACTTGCTGATGGTTTCTGCTCATTACAAGAAAAAAGAAAGGGTATTAACAAGAACATAAAGATTACTTTCTTGTTAATTTTTGGGAAGATGTTATTAAAAGGCGAATATTTCATAAGTTTAATTGTGTCGTGTATTGGCTTGATAGCCAAGTACTTTTTTTTAAGTCTACGTTTTAATAGTTACCTGAACTTTTAACGCTTACTAAAAGACAAGAATTAAACTATAATACGCGCGAAATTTTGAGCTCTTGTGTCGAGCACAAATTGAACACATAACTGAATAACAACCTTACATAAAACTTGGTGATTAATCCTATGACGATGTTGATAAAAAACCTTCGTGGCGCTCCAGCACTTTCTGACTTTAGAGTAAATAAACTATTAGATCAGTGTATACAATTACAACTACCTGTCACTGAAATTTATGCTGAATTTGCCCACTTTGCTCAACTTAACGATGAGCTGACCACTGACGAAGAAAAGGTTTTACAACAGCTACTAACCTATGGTCCAACTATTGAAGAGCATGAGCCTCAAGGACAGTTTTACCTAGTAACTCCTCGCCCAGGCACCATATCGCCATGGTCATCTAAATCAACTGACATTGCCCATAACTGTGGGTTAACTAAAGTTGAACGTTTAGAGCGTGGCATGGCTTACTATATTAGTATTGAAGAGTCCGTAAAATTAAGTACAGAGCAAGAACAGCTCCTTGTCAGCTTATTACATGATCGCATGATGGAAAGCGTATTTACCCACTTCGCTGATGCTGACCAATTATTTATTAGCGCGGAGCCTAGTGAATTAACCTCGATTGATATTGAAAACGGCGGTAAAAATGCGCTAACACACGCGAATATTGAACTCGGTTTAGCGCTTGCTGACGACGAAGTAAATTACTTATTTGAAAATTTCACCAAGTTAGGTCGTAATCCACACGATATTGAGCTTTACATGTTCGCCCAAGCTAACTCAGAGCATTGTCGTCATAAAATATTTAATGCCGATTGGACTATTGATGGCAAAAAACAGCCTAAATCATTATTTAAAATGATCCGTAATACCCATGAAGTTAACCCTGATTATGTGCTAAGTGCGTATAAAGATAACGCGGCAGTTATGGTCGGTAATAAAGGCGGTCGTTTTTTCCCAAATCCAGAAACGAATGTGTATGGTTATCACCATGAAGACATTCAAATATTAATGAAGGTGGAAACTCACAATCACCCTACCGCTATTTCACCTTATCCCGGTGCAGCAACAGGCAGTGGTGGCGAAATACGTGATGAAGGCGCGACAGGTATTGGTTCAAAACCTAAAGCCGGTTTAGTCGGTTTTTCAGTGTCTAATTTACGTATTCCTGATTTTGAGCAGCCGTGGGAAACTGATTTTGGTAAGCCAAGCCGTATCGTTTCAGCCTTAGATATTATGATGGAGGGCCCATTAGGCGGCGCGGCATTTAACAACGAGTTTGGTCGCCCCGCTATTTTAGGTTATTTTAGAACTTATGAAGAACAAGTTAACTCGTTTAACGGCAATGAGGTACGTGGTTATCACAAACCTATTATGCTTGCGGGCGGTTTAGGTAATATTCGTGATGAACATGTACAAAAACGTGAAATTATCGTTGGTGCTAACTTAATCGCTCTTGGTGGCCCTGCCATGAATATCGGTTTAGGTGGCGGTGCAGCCTCATCAATGGCCTCGGGTCAATCAGCTGAAAGTTTAGATTTTGCTTCTGTACAGCGTGAAAATCCTGAAATGGAACGTCGTTGCCAAGAAGTTATCGATAAGTGTTGGCAGCTAGGTGAAGAAAACCCAATTGCCTTCATTCATGATGTCGGTGCCGGTGGTTTATCTAATGCTTTCCCTGAGTTAGTTGCTGATGGTGGCCGTGGTGGTATTTTTGAACTTCGTAATGTGCCTAATGATGAACGTAGCATGGCACCTCATGAAATCTGGTGTAATGAATCTCAAGAACGTTATGTTATTGCCGTATCGGATAAAAACTTAGCGACCTTTGAACAAATATGTCATCGTGAACGTGCGCCATTCTCAGTGGTTGGCCGGGCGACAGAAGAAGCACATTTAACGGTGACTGATTCACATTTTGCTGGCAACGAAAAATTAGACACGCCAATTGATTTACCTCTTGATGTACTACTAGGTAAAACGCCTAAAATATACAAAGACGTACAAAGTTCTACCGCTACTGGTGACACATTAGACGTTAGCAACATTACGTTAGAAGATGCTGCAAATCGTATTTTAAGTTTGCCGACTGTTGCAGAAAAAACTTTCCTTATTACTATTGGCGACCGTTCAGTAACCGGTATGGTTAATCGTGACCAAATGGTTGGCCCTTGGCAAGTACCTGTGGCTGATTGCGGTGTTACCGCCTCCGCGCTTGATTCTTATCATGGTGAGGCAATGTCATTAGGTGAACGTACTCCAGTTGCTTTATTAAACTTTGGCGCATCAGCACGTTTGGCCGTCGCTGAATCTTTAATGAACATTGCAGGTAGTGATATTGGTGATTTAAACCGTATTAAGCTTTCAGCTAACTGGATGTCTCCTGCAGGCCATCCTGGTGAAGATGCAGGGCTTTACGAAGCCGTTAAAGCCATTGGTGAAGAATTATGTCCTACGCTTGGTTTAACCATTCCTGTGGGTAAAGACTCAATGTCAATGAAGACTAAGTGGCAAGATAAGGGTGAAGATAAAAGCGTCACCTCACCTATGTCATTGATCATCACAGCATTTGGCGTAGTAGAAGATATTCGAAAAACAGTAACTCCTGAGCTAAGAACCGATGAAGAGACGCGACTTGTTGCCATTGATTTATCAAAAGGTAAAAATCGTTTAGGTGGCTCCTGTTTAGCCCAAGTTTATAAACAACTTGGCAATGAAACTCCTGATGTTGACGATGCCCTAACTTTAAAAGGTTTCTTTAATGCGATGCAAGCCTTAGTACGAGATGAAACACTCATTGCGTATCACGATATTTCTGACGGTGGTTTATTCACTACCGTTTGTGAGATGGCTTTTGCGGGTCATACTGGGGTTGATATTGATATTAGTAAACTTAACGGTGATAACGTTTCAGTATTATTCAATGAAGAGTTAGGCGCAGTAATACAAATTCGTGAAAGTGATGTTGATGTAGTTAACGCTGTCTTATCAGAACACGGTATTGATGATTGTTGTACGGATATTGGTCGTATCAACAATGAAGATACCATTCGTTTTACTCGTGATGAAACGGTTATTTTAGAAAACTCTCGTACTTATTATCGTACTACTTGGGCACAAACCACTTATAAAATGCAGTCACTGCGTGATAACCCAGCCTGTGCACAAGAAGAGCACGACGTGAAGTTCGACACTGAAGATCCAGGTTTACAGGCCGATTTAAGCTTTGATATTAACGAAGATATTGTCGCTGATTTAATTGCTAAAGATGCACTAAAAGGCACCAACCCACGCATTGCTATTTTACGTGAGCAAGGTGTTAACTCTCATGTTGAAATGGCAGCAGCGTTTGATCGTGCTGGTTTTGTTGCTATTGATGTACATATGTCAGACATATTAGCAGGTCGTACTAACTTAGTTGATTTTAATGGCTTAGTGGCTTGTGGTGGGTTCTCTTACGGTGATGTTTTAGGTGCCGGAGAAGGTTGGGCAAAATCAATTTTATTCAACCCTGATGCAAAAGCCATGTTTAAGGCATTCTTCGAACGTGAAGATACCTTCTCATTAGGCGTGTGTAATGGCTGTCAAATGATGTCTAACTTAAAAGAAATTATTCCGGGCAGTGATGCATGGCCACGATTTGTACAAAATAAATCAGAGCGCTTTGAAGCACGTTTTTCATTAGTTGAGATTCAAGAAAGCCCATCAGTATTATTTAAAGGCATGGCTGGCTCCGTAATGCCAATAGCTGTTTCTCACGGTGAAGGACGCACTGAGTTTAGTGGTGATGAAGCAATTGATGCTGCAAATAATTCAGGTGCCGTATCAATGCGTTATGTTAATAACTATGGCGATGTTACTGAAACCTACCCAGCTAATCCAAATGGCTCAGTGGACGGAATTACCTCGTTAACAACAGTTGACGGCCGCGTTACTATTATGATGCCGCATCCTGAACGTGTATTTCGCACCGTTGCTAACTCATGGCATCCTGATAGCTGGGGTGAAGATTCACCTTGGGTGCGTATGTTCCGTAACGCTCGCGCTTTTATTGGTTGATCTTTTTGCTAGTAAGTCCAAATTATTTGTCAAAAGTACTCACTGACATTCGTCAGCTCCGTGCTTTTTCCTTTAATTTGGGCTAACTAGCTGCAAGATAAACAATAAAATATAGCCGGAAATCTCAATTAATAGATTACCGGTTTTTTATTGCCTTTTTCTTTGCTAAATATTGTTATAACAACGTAATCGTTAGAAAATATATGGCAAAGATTTAAAGCATAATATTTTCACTACGCACTAAACCCCATCAACTGATCAAACAAAGTCTAGTTGAATATCAGTACAGCCTTTCTTACAACATATCCCTAAATTTTCGTTACTGGCAGCACCATTATGCGTAGGTGTTAGTAAAAAAAGTGGCTGCTTACAGGTAGTACAAAGCACTGTTTGCCCTGCCATGACTTTTTTCAACAACGCTCTTTGGCTAGCAAAGGCGTTTTTACTTTTCATTTGCAATTCAGCAAACTGTTTAATATCAATCATACTTTTCCTATACTTTACATTTTATTATCGCCACATTGCTAAAATCACAAACAGTAAAAGCCATCAAACTTACCTTGTAATGGCACACTACTTGTTTCTAGTAGTTTTTGATAGGCACTAATGTTTTCATAATTTAGTGCCATTTCAGGATAAGCAGTGATTTCCCACGGTAGTGCTTCATTGTCTGGAAAGGGTGTAAAAGAAAGCTTTTGATTATTTTCTAAAAGTAGCTGACCAAACTGTAATGCTAACTTTTTTGAAGGAAACAAAACTGAAAACTCGATCTCTCTTGTATTTTCAAGATCATCGCCAGCTTGTTGCATTTGCCATAAGGCGTCACCCGTTTTATCGTTGGGGAAAAGGGTTAAATCACGGTTCATTTGTCACTCTTCTTTTTTACTTTTAAGGAAGGAACTTAGTAAAATTCATGTTACCTGATAACGCTTGATGGGTAAAAGTGTTAAGCTCACCAATATTGACTTTATTTCTTTTCTGCCATTTATGTCCCTTATTTTTGAACATCATATCAAACTGGATAACATTACTGATAGCACGATTGATAAGTGTGTTGATGTTAATGCCGTCACCGCCCTAACCGCACTTTTCGATAGCCTTACAAATACTGACAATGCCCTAAGTAAAGCTCAACTTAAGCAAGCGATTAGCAAAGGTGCATTATGGCTCACTCGCGGTAAACATACCCAAAGGCTACGCCGCCTTAAAAGAGCAATGCAACAAGGTGATGAGTTACACTTTTATTATAACGAAGCGGTGCTTGCTAGTGAGGTTGCCGCGGCTATTTTAATCAGCGATGAAGTTGATTATAGTGTTTGGTATAAACCCTTCGGTATGCTTTCTCAAGGCTCTAAATGGAGTGACCATTGCACTATCTCTCGCTTTGTACAGCAGCATTTTCCATCTGAACGTGCTGTTTTTATCGTGCATCGTTTAGATAAAGCGGCAACAGGGCTAATACTAATTGCTCACAGTAAAAAAGCAGCACAAGCCTTATCTTCAATGTTTGAAAATCGCACCACTAATGACAACTCACTTGAGAAAAATTACCAAATAATTGTCCATGGAAATCACAGTATAAATGAACAGCCACAAGTGATTACAGCAGAGGTTGATGGCAAAAGTGCCCGTAGTACTTTTCGCTGTTTAACCTATGATCAAAATAAAAATCAATCACTTATCGAAGTAAAAATTGATAGCGGCCGAAAACATCAAATTCGTGTTCATGCTGCCAGTGTTGGCTTACCTATAGTGGGTGATAGACTGCACGGCATCGCTGATAACAATGAGCCACTTAATTTACAATTATGTGCCGTTAGTTTGCGTTTTATTTGCCCTATAACACAGAAAACTCAATTTTTTCAATTGTCTGAGGTATTACGACCTCAGCTTTAATCGCTTTTTTATGTACTTTAGCAACAAAAGTATTGCTCAAATAAGCCATTGTGCTTACGGCAATATAGTAGAGAAACATCAACCAATTGATTTTATTGGTTGTTATTAATATTTTCACTTCACTATATTATTTATCAAAATGGCTATTTTATCTACGTTACAAACGCTTCATCATCCTTTATTTAACAAACACAACGTGCAAGTAGAAATAAAACGGGATGATATTATTCACCCGATAATTTCAGGTAATAAATGGCGTAAGCTTAAATATAATTTGCAACACGTACAGCAAAAACAAGAGTTTAATGGCGTGCTTAGTTTTGGGGGCTGCTACTCAAATCATATCCATGCGTTAGCGTTTGCCTGTTTTCAACAAAAAATTCCTTGTGTTGGTATTATTAGAGGCGAAGCAGCTTACGCTGATAACTTTACCTTATCTTGGGCAAAACATTGGGGCATGAAGCTCTGTTTTGTTGATCGAAAAACGTATCGACGTCGACATGACAATGACTATCTAGCCGAACTACAACAGGAATTCCCTCATTATTTTATTGTACCTGAAGGTGGCAGTAATAAGCTCGCTATTGCGGGTGTCAGCGAAGTCATCACGGAACTAATTCAACAAACTGAATTTGATACCTTAATAACGCCTGTAGGCAGTGGTGGTACACTCGCGGGGCTTATTGCGGGCGACGAGTTAAATAACATAACACATAAAATTCTCGGTATAGCGGTTTTAAAAGGTGCCGAGTATTTAGAGGATGAGATCAAGAGCTTATTGCCTACATCATCAAAGACTCATAATAAATGGCAATTATTATCCCAATTTCACCGAGGTGGTTATGCTAAATTTAGCCCTAATGATGTCACACGTATAATTGAATTTAGTCAAATAACGGGGATTAATTTTGAGCCTGTTTATTCGGGTAAAATGGTGTTAGCTTTTCTTGATTTACTCGAAGACGGCTATTTTATCAATGGTGAGCGGATCGTTTTATTACATACCGGCGGCATGCAGGGGCTTGGTGGTATGATTGAGCGAGGGCGACTCAACACGGAAGATTGGCCAATGCCAGCTCAAGTAGCCAATAACGAGTTGTTTATCATAAAATAAAAAAACACCGTATTCTTATCATAAAATAAGAAAGTACGGTGTTTTTAAATCGTTTTATCGCTACGGCTTACGCTTTACAATGAGTAACTCAAAACCCATAGCTTAAAACTTACGCTTCAGCAATAACAATTACTTTAACGCTAGTATCAACATCGTGATGCAAGTGAATAGCGATTTCGAATTCGCCAGTTTCACGGATTGCACCTAATGGTAAACGTACTTCAGCTTTAGTAACTTCAACGCCAGCTGCAGTGATTGCATCAGCAATATCACGAGTACCAATAGAACCGAATAATTTACCTTCGTCACCAGATTTAGATGCAATAGTAACTTCACTCAATTCAACAATTTTAGCAGCACGTGCTTCAGCAGTAGCTAAAACAGCAGCTAATTGAGTTTCTAATTCAGCACGACGTGCTTCAAAGTGCTCAACATTGGCTTGTGATGCGAAAACGGCTTTACCTTGCGGTAATAAGAAGTTACGTGCATAACCTGATTTAACAGATACCTTGTCACCAAGGCCGCCTAATTTGGCGATTTTGTCTAGAAGAATTACTTCCATAATAAACCCCTTTTAAGCTTACTTGTGTAAGTCAGTGTATGGTAATAATGACAAGTAACGAGCGCGTTTGATCGCACGAGTTAATTGACGTTGATATTTAGCAGCTGTACCAGTGATACGGCTAGGAAC
>DPHE01000072.1:16072-27531 GCA_003521815.1 Colwellia sp. | reverse complement strand
AATTATCAAAGTGATTGGTTAAAAGTTGATAATGCATCACCAGAAAACTTAAAGAAAGCAAACTATAGAACTGTTTTAAAGAACTCAATTTATCAATCTTTTTCAAATCCATCAGGTAAAAAACTTTCTCGAAGCGATAAGCGTGAATTATTTAAATTGTTTTCTACTAATGCAGAATTTACGATAAAAGATAATTTAATTGCTTCGCCAGAACATTTCAATACACAAACAAGTGTTTGGGTAAGGCTTGACGATGATGTAGATAGTTACTTAAAAGAAGGTTTTGCTCAAGGTGAAGCCGGTTTACGCATCAAGGAACAGCAAGCTCAATGGTTAGTTAAACTATCAACTGAACAACGTATTGAAAGTCGTTTTAATTTTAGTTTTTTTACGGCCAGCGATTCTCGTGAACCTGAACTAGCAGGTATACGAGGCGCATTAATGGGCACAGTGCTCACTATGTTTGTTACGTTATTATTATCCTTTCCACTAGGGGTTGCCGGCGCACTTTATTTAGAAGAATTTGCGCCCAAAAACCGTATTACTGATATTATTGAAATTAATATAAATAACCTAGCAGCTGTACCTTCTATCGTTTTTGGTTTACTCGGTTTAGCCGTTATTATTAATGTATTTGGTTTACCACGTTCAGCACCATTAGTGGGTGGTATCGTGTTAACACTAATGACATTGCCAACCATTATTATTGCTAGCCGTGCAGCAATTAAAGCGGTACCACCTTCTATAAGGGAAGCGGCTTTAGGGTTAGGTGCATCAAAAATGCAAGTGACATTCTCCCACGTTTTGCCACAAGCAATGCCTGGTATTATCACCGGTGCTATTATTGGTGTTGCCCAAGCACTGGGTGAAACAGCACCATTATTAATGATAGGCATGGTGGCATTTATTGTTGATGTACCAACAAGTGTTGTTGATTCAGCAACCGTATTACCTGTTCAAATATTTTTATGGGCAGACAGTCCAGAACGCGCTTTTTTAGCAAAAACCTCCGCAGCTATTTTAGTATTACTAAGTCTGTTGTTAGTAATAAACGTTACAGCAACCGTATTACGCAGTAAATTTGAGAAGAAATAACATGAACAATACAAACTTAATACAAGACGACACCACACCAGTTGAATTAAATCAGGTAGAGCTAACCGAAACGGTTGGTAATATTTATGCTGATGATGCCAAAATGACCATTCGTGGTGCTAATGTTTTTTATGGCGAAAAACAAGCTATTCATAATGTAAGCTTAGACATAGCCAAAAACCAAGTAACCGCACTTATTGGCCCGTCAGGTTGTGGTAAATCAACGTTTTTACGTTGTTTAAACCGTATGAATGACACTATTGATATTTGTCGAATTACTGGTGAATTAATGCTTGATAATGAAAACATTTATGATAAAAAGTTGGATCCTGTTCTTTTACGAGCACGTGTTGGTATGGTATTTCAAAAGCCAAACCCTTTTCCAAAATCTATTTATGACAATGTTGCTTACGGTGCTCGCATTCACGGGTTAACCAACAATAAAGCTGAATTAGATGAAATTGTTGAAACGAGTTTACAGAAAGCCGGTTTATTTAACGAAGTCAAAGACAGACTTAATGATCCAGGTACGGGATTATCGGGTGGGCAACAACAGCGCTTATGTATTGCGAGAACGATAGCGGTAAGCCCTGAAGTGATCCTAATGGATGAGCCTGCCTCTGCGCTTGATCCCATTGCAACCGCCATTATTGAAGAGTTAATTGATGAGTTAAAAGAAAAATATACGATTGCTATCGTCACCCATTCAATGCAACAAGCAGCGCGAGTATCACAACATACTGCCTATTTTCATATGGGTAAATTAGTTGAGATGGGGAAAACAGAAGATATTTTCACCCGCCCAAGTCACAAATTAACTGAAAACTATATCACTGGCCGCTTCGGTTAAATGGAGAAGAAAATGACAACAACAGATAACACCAATACCCCTTCGGGCTTTACTACAAACCTTCACTTAGATAAACATATCTCTCGTCGTTTCAACGAAGAGCTAGAGCAAGTGAGAACATTAGTCATGGAAATGGGTGCGTTAGTGGAACAACAAGTAAACGATGGCCTTAATGCCGTATTAAATGCTGATTCAAAGCTCGCACAAAAAGTCATTGAACGTGATCACGAAGTCAATACCATGGAGTTAGATATTGACGAATATTGCACACAAATTTTAGCGCGTCGCCAGCCCGCAGCTAGCGATTTACGCCTAATTGTGAGTGTCATTAAAAGTATTACTGATCTTGAACGTATGGGCGATGAATCAGTGAAATTTGGTAGAAATGCAATCAAACTCGCTAAAGGAAATTTTGCTGAAGAAGAAGGCGCTAGACCGTTAGTAGAATTAAGACACTTAGGTAAACATGTCTGTCAAACACTAAATAAAGCGTTAACAGCCTATGCTCAAATGGATGTTGCTGCCGCCTTAGAAATTATCAAAAATGATGATATTGTTGATGAAGAATTTGATGATATTTCACGTTTACTCGTGACTAAAATGATGGAAAATCCACGTGAAATTAAAAATGCCCTGCGAGTCACTTGGTGTGCCAGAGCGTTAGAGCGTATTGGTGATCACACCACTAACTTATGTGAATACATCGTTTATTTAGTCGAAGGGCGAGATGTTCGCCATGCCAGTATTGACGAAATTAAAGCCAGCATAAAAAGTTAGGTTTTTACAAATCATATGAAATAAAAGGGATATTTAGCTGATAAATATCCCTTTATGTATAGAAAAAATGAGTAAAGTACACCAAGATATATTGCCTCTTTATTGATGTTGTAAGTAGTCATCAGAGTTCTCCGATGACTACTTCATTAATGCAACACGCCAAGCTTTAAATAATTATCGGCTAATAACCACTGCCATTGATTAATAAGTGAGTCCCAATACTAGCCACATATCCAAGCGCAATAACGGGTGCCCATTTAAGATGAGAGGCAAAAGTATAGACGCCACGAGCTGTACCAAGCAAAGCGACACCTGCAGCTGAGCCTATTGCCAACATACTTCCTCCAACGCCTGCGGTGAGTGTTACCAATTGCCATTGCGCTAAAGGCATATTCGGATCCATAGTCAACACGGCAAACATAACGGGGATGTTATCTACAATGGCAGATAATACACCGACAAGAGTATTAGCCCATGTGGCTCCCAAATCGCTATACATTAATTCAGAAACGATAGCCATGTATCCAAACTGACTTAAGCCAGCGACACACATAATAACACCGTAGAAAAACAGTAAAGTATCCCATTCTGCGTGGGAGACTCGTTCCATTATATCGAATTCCTTCACGTCTGCCCTGTTTCCAGTCATATCTTCAAACAATTCTACCGAACCTATATTTTCACCTTTATCATCAGTTATAGGGGTAGCGCTAAACATTAAATAAGCGCCCGAATCACCAATATTTTCAAAATAATTAGCAGCATCATAAGATGAACCTTCTGTCTCGTTATCACGATATTTTCCACTGTAATGCTGTCGAACACCAACAGCCGATTTATCATCTAATACAATATCTGCCAGAGTTGGTCGTTCATCTTTGTAAAATGCTTTCCATTGATCTTTAGTACCTATCATGTCGGCCGCTTTATAGCCCGTCAATTCTTCTAAAGATGTATTCCAGTGACTAACTTTGTGATCGTTGTCCAGCATAAAGGCAGGGTATGGTTGATCGTTCAAATATTCACCAATATTCTTGCCATAAGATTGTAACACCTTAAGAGGATTGCTATGAGCTTCAGTACGTCCGCCAAATATTGAGTCTGCCATCATAGTTCGCCCTTCCACTCTTTTGAGATAAAACGAATACAATCCAAGATAACCTAAACCAAACATCATACCAGCCGCCGGTGGCAAATGGAGAAAGCTATGGAAGCACACAGCCGTGGCGATTGTGGCGAGAAAAAGCCCTATCATGACCTTTGCACCTAGCTTCATTTGAGACTTTTCTTGAGTAGCCTGAGGTGTACCTTTTGAGATTGCAAAACTCATGATAACGGCGGGCACTAACCAGTTAACTAATGAGGGTATGAACAACGGTAAGAATTGTAAAAATTCCACCTTCCCCTTTTGCCAAACCATCAGAGTCGTAATATCACCAAAGGGTGAAAAGGCGCCACCAGCGTTAGCAGCAACAACTACATTAATGCACGCAATAGAAATAAACTTAACGTCTTTGCCGCCTACGGCCATTACAACAGCGCCCATCAACAGAGCAGTAGTTAGATTATCGGCAATAGGCGATATAACAAATGCCAAAGCTCCGGTTACCCAAAACACCTTTTTGAGTGAATAACCACGAGAAATAAGATAGGAGCGAAGTGCCTTGAATACTGAGCGTTCTTCAAGGGCATTGATATAGGTCATTGCCACCAATAAAAACAGGAATAACTCTGCATATTCAATGATAGCGTGACGAATAGCGTTGTGTGCTAAATCAGAAGCGCCGACACTTTTAAATGCTAGTGCAACTAAAATCCAAATCAAGCCAGCGGCAAACAAAACCGGTTTACTCTTAAGTAAATGAATTTTCTCTTCAAAAGGGACAAGTGAATAAGCTAAGATAAAAATAGCTATACTTGCATACCCATAAAAAGTGGCACTTAATTCAGGTATTTGGCTTATGGAAGCCGCAGCTCCTGATTCCGCTAAGGCGGTGAAAGGAAACACCAATAAACCTATAAAGGTGATTAGAAATTTTAAGCTGAAAGGCTTTTTTATTGTGCAAATTAACAAGTGATTCATATCTATATCCAGTAAAAAATTTATCTTGCTCCAATTATGGTAGCAAAATAACACCATACACAGTTTTTTACTACTGCACTTTTGGCGTAGATAGGGTAGGAATAATGGAGGATGAGTGCATTAATGGGTACGTTAATTACTCTGTTTGTAACTTATTCGGTACTATTATACCCGTTCCATTTGAAGATACATGATTCAGCTGGAATTAGAAACGACTTTAGGCAAGGTATTAATTGAAGAGAATGGTTATTCCCTTCTCAAAATCAATAACGCAGCATAAAGCATTTCTAAACCAGTCCTTTGGGGAAGGCTGAGCAAATAATACTCTGCGTTACATTTCTTTTTAAGGGAAAAGCCCTTAATAAAAAAATGTGCCTTGATTATGAATCGCTCAGACTTCCTGAAACAAGCATCTTCAAGTGGAGCGGGTATATACTCAAACAACTTAGCGTGTTTGAGTGAAATATTTTAGCGTTATAAAGTTCAGCTCAAATCAAGCGCGTACGGTTTTAATAAATCCATCGGTACTATTTCAAGTGCTTTAATATGGGTTCTTTGCAAATAAACCCTCGGCGCTCTATCATTTGCTAATGCTTCTTTCCACCTAGCAGCACACAAACACCAACTATCACCCGCATTAACCCCCTTAAAACCAAATTCAGGCCTAGGTGTTGACAGATCATTACCTTTAAAACGTGAATATTCTAAAAACTTTTCGGACGCTTCAATACACACGGTATGTGAACCCGTATCTTGCTCACAAGTATTGCACTTACCATCACGATAAAAACCTGTAACGGGATTTCCTCCACAAATTTCTAGCGGCTCACCAAAAACATTAACTGATTCTTCCATTTTATTTCCTAGTTCTGTTTGATACTGCTTTAACGGCCTAGTATTTCTATACCGCATTAATATGGTAATTTACTCAACGAGCGTTAAGCAACGTGTGACCATTTATAACGCTTAGGTTATTACTAATTATTGAAAACACATAAAAAAGATAATCACCGTTAATATAGTCACAAACTTAATAACCAAAATAATACCCTATACTTTTCTAAAGTGACACTTAACATTTAAACTTAGGCATAAAAAAAGCGCCTGTTGGCGCTTTCATAATTTTATATATTTATGGCTTAATTACGCACCATGGATAATGCGGTTCTTAATTAAATCAACTACAACTTCAGGATCAGCAAGCGTTGAAGTATCACCTAAGCTGTCTACATCATTTTCAGCAATTTTACGTAAAATACGACGCATAATTTTACCTGAACGAGTTTTAGGTAAACCCGGAGCCCATTGAATGTAATCAGGCTTAGCAAAACGCCCCAATTCTCCAGCAACAAACTCTTGAAGCTCTTTAGCCAGTCCATCAGTAACTTCTGCATTATCCATCAAAGTAACGTAACAGTATACACCTTGACCTTTGATGTCATGTGGATAACCAACAACTGCCGCTTCAGCAACTGCAGGATGATGTACTAACGAGCTTTCAATTTCAGCAGTACCAAGACGATGACCAGATACGTTTAATACATCATCAACACGGCCAGTTATCCAGATGAAACCATCTGCGTCACGTTTAGCACCATCACCAGTAAAGTAGTTACCTGGATATTGACCTAAATAAGTTGAATAGAAACGATCATGATCGTTATATACAGTACGTAACTGTCCAGGCCAGCTAGCCGTCATCACTAATAAACCTGAGTTTTCACCTTCAAGGGTATTACCGTCTTTATCAAATAATGCAGGTTGTACGCCAAAGAAAGGCTTACCAGCACAACCTGGCTTCATATCAACAGCACCAGGTAGAGAGGTAATCAAAATCCCACCTGTTTCCGTTTGCCACCATGTATCAACAATTGGGCAGTTACCCTTACCAATAATTTCATAATACCATTGCCATGCTTCAGGGTTAATAGGCTCGCCTACGCTACCTAAAATTCTCAATGAAGACAGATCACATTTTTCAACCGGTGCATCACCGCCTGCCATTAATGCACGAATTGCTGTAGGCGCAGTGTAAAATACATTTACTTTATGTTTTTCAATTACTTGCCAGAAACGTCCAGCATCTGGGTATGTTGGAACACCTTCAAATACTAAGGTAGTTGCACCATTAGCTAATGGACCGTAAACAATATAAGTATGGCCAGTAATCCAACCTGCATCAGCAGTACACCAGTAAATTTCATCTTCTTTATAATCGAAAACATATTTATGTGTCATCGCAGCATATAAGATATAACCGCCACACGTATGAACAACACCTTTAGGTGTGCCTGTTGAACCTGAGGTATATAAAATAAATAATGGATCTTCAGAATCCATTACTTCAGGCTCACATACTGCTGACTGCTTAGCTACTGCGGCAGCATATTTAATATCAATTTTATCATTATAAGCAACATCACCACCGGTACGCTCAACCACGATAACAGAATGTACTAATGGACAATCTACAACAGCAGAATCTACATTAGATTTAAGTGGGAGACTTTTGCCACCACGTAAAGATTGGTCTGCGGTAATAACAACTTCACACTTAGCATCAAGTACACGTGCTTTAATTGATTCAGTAGAGAAACCACCAAAAATAACAGAATGTATTGCACCAATACGCGCACAAGCTAACATGGCATAAGTAGTTTCTGGAATCATTGGCATATAAAGACAAACACGATCGCCTTTTTTAACGCCACGTTCTTTTAATAAGTTAGCTAAACGACAAACATGATCGTGAAGCTCTTGATAAGTAACTTTTAAATCATCATTAGGATTGTCACCTTCAAAAATAATAGCCGTGTGATTTGCCTTGGTTTCAAGATGGCGATCAATACAGTTATAACTAACGTTTAATTTAGCACCTGTAAACCAGCTAATTTCAGATTTTTTCAAATCAACTTTACTAACGCTATCCCAAGGTTGATACCAATCAATAAATTCTTTCGCTTGCTCACCCCAAAAAACATCCGGCTGTTCAATAGATTGCTTATACATAGCATCATATTTCGCACTGTCTATAAAGGTATGCGCCTTAGCTTTTTCTGATACTGGATAGCGAAGTTTCAATTCATTCATGAGAAGATCCTTAAGGTTTATTTAAACTCAATGTAATATTTTTATTTTAAATAATATAGTTAACTTAATGCTAATTTTATTTTTAAAAAACGATTGGCTTAATCGTAATTTTTTTGTGGTTATTTTCATATACGCCTTTAGTCTTATTTTACTATAGACCTTTGGTACCAACATATAGTTAATAACCTTAATCAGAATGTTTTAAGGTGAAATTAATAATGATTAATGACAAGCCACACCGCTTCCTACAAGGTTTTACCTTAATATTTAAACCGACAGTAATATCCCTATGGCTAATATCTACATAAGCGATGTGAATAGCAAGTATATATATTATATTAGTAAGTTATATCAAAAAAGCGTCCGAAGACGCTTTAAATAACAAATGATTTATAACAATAAAAAGTTACAAGTTATAACCTGACTCTTCATGTTCAACTTGATCTAAGCCATTAGACTCTTGTTCTTCATCAACGCGTAAACCGTTAGTCATCAAGCCAACAAGCTTTAATAAGATATAGGTAACTACTGCAGTATAAACTAACGTTGAAACAATACCGATAAGTTGTACACCAACTTGTTCTGCCATAGTAGTAATCCCCTCAGCAAAACCGAAGCCACTAAAAACCCCTATGGTCGTAGCTGAAAATACGCCTGCTAATAATGTCCCTAAAATACCACCGACACCATGCACAGGGAAAACATCTAATGAATCATCAATTTTTAATTTCTGTTTGATAAATACCGTTGCATAGAAACAAACGATGCCAGCACTAACACCAATAATAAGTGCGCCGCCAGGGCCAACAAAACCCGATGCTGGTGTAATCGTACCTAGACCTGCAACCATACCAGTAACAGCACCTAACACACTCGCTTTACCAAATTTTTTCCATTCAATAGCAGCCCAAGTCAATGTACCTGCTGCTGCAGAAATATGAGTCACTAACATAGCCATTGATGCATCACCATTTGCTGCTAATGCACTACCACCGTTAAAACCAAACCAACCGACCCAAAGCATACCAGCCCCAGTAACTGACATAGTTAAATTATGCGGTAACATAGGTGTTTTTGGAAAGCCGCGTCTAGGTCCTATAACCATAGCAGCAACAAGTGCAGCTGTACCTGCCGTGATATGGACAACGATACCACCCGCAAAATCATATACGCCCATTTGGCCTAACCAACCACCACCCCATACCCAATGGGTAACTGGTGCATATACTGCTAATAACCATAAAGCACTGAATATTAATACTGATGAAAACCGCATCCGCTCAGCAAAACCACCAATAATAAGTGCAGGCGTTATAACTGCAAATGTCATTTGAAAGAGCATAAATAAACTTTCAGGAATATCTCCCGAAAGCACATCTCTACCAATGCCATTCATCATCACTTTGGAAAAGTCACCAATAAAGCCATTACCTTCACCAAAAGCAAGACTATAACCAACAACAAGCCACAAGATAGAGCATATTGCACCGATAGAAAAACACTGCATCAATATAGACAGCACATTCTTTTTACGTACTAGACCACCATAGAAAAGAGCTAAGCCAGGTAGAGTCATGAGCAAAACTAACGCGGTTGAAGTTAATATCCAAGCAGTATTCGCACCATTAAGTGTGCCTTCATCAGCAAAAGCGAATGTTGGCATTAATGACAGTATAAGGATTAATATAAATGAAAGTGTTGTTGACATTTTTTGGTTCCAAGTTGATTTATCGAATATTTGATATGTATTGATCAGCTCAATATAATCAAGTTTTTCTTTATTTTAGTTTTACATGGTATGCACAAAACAAGCCATTAGAAAATACTCATATTAAACAGTGGTATAGATATAAAAACCCCACAACAGCACCATTTTTTGCACAAAAAAGGTGAAAGCACAACATTGTACGCACCAGATTAGAGCAAAACACCTAGTTCAAACCAAACATACAGCAAATCTATAACTGGCATAACAAATATCAATGAAATGAATGACCTTCCTGACGACTTGGCTATATCATTTTTTCTAGATTTTGGTAAAATCTGGCAAAATTTTACTAAGCTCTTCAATCACAACTTGAGAACGGACATGAAACAACTTTTATTCATATTACTAGCAATGCTAGTACCTAGTATTGCATTTGCATCAGATGCTGCACATCAATCTATTGACTTAACAGCCCACTGGATTGGCTATGCCGCCATTGCTATTTTTGTTTTAGCATACACCTTAGTTATTCTTGAAGAGCAACTGCACTTAAGAAAATCTAAACCTGTATTACTCGCTGCTGGATTAATCTGGATACTCATTGCCTATTATTATGGCGCTCATGGTATGCCACATGCTGCAGAAGTGGCTATTCGTCATAACTTCTTAGAATACGCTGAACTATTCTTCTTCTTACTTGTTGCAATGACTTATATAAATGCCATGTTAGAGCGAAATGTTTTTGATGCACTTCGTGATTGGTTAGTCACTAAAGGGTTCAGTTACAAAGCCTTGTTTTGGTTAACCGGTATTCTAGCTTTCTTTATTTCACCTATTGCTGATAACTTAACAACATCGTTAATTATGTGTGCAGTGGTACTTGCCGTAGGTAAAGATGAACCTAAATTTATTGCAATAAGTTGTATCGGTATAGTCGTTGGCGCAAATGCCGGTGGTGCGTTTAGTCCGTTTGGTGATATTACTACCTTAATGGTTTGGCAAAAAGGTATGGTTCAATTTACCGAGTTCTTTGCTTTATTTCTTCCATCA
The DNA here is from genome assembly GCA_003521815.1 of Colwellia sp. GTDB lineage: Bacteria > Pseudomonadota > Gammaproteobacteria > Enterobacterales > Alteromonadaceae > Colwellia. Next base: position 16,878 of record DPHE01000072.1, on the reverse strand, counting down.
GTTGTTAACTATCTTATTCCTGCATTCATTATGCAATTTGCTATTCCAAGTGGCAAACCTTCAGCGCAATCAAGCGAAATGACGCCAATTAAACACGGTGGTTTAGCGATTGTTGGTCTATTTATATTAACGATTGTTACTGCAGTGTCTTTCCATAACTTCTTACATTTACCACCAGTATTTGGCATGATGTTAGGTTTATCTTACTTGAAGCTTTTCGGTTACTACATTAAAAAATCAGGCAAATCTAAAATTGATATATCATTGACCCCTGGACATAAAAATCAAACTGAAAAATATGCAGAAGATAAAGAGTTTGATATTTTTGATAAAATAGCAGGCGCTGAGTGGGATACTCTATTCTTCTTCTATGGTGTAATTTTAGCGGTAGGCGGTTTAGGCTTTATTGGTTATTTAGGTATGGCTTCTGAGTTTATGTATGGTGAACTTGGTGCAACTAACGCGAATATACTTGTTGGTATTCTTTCCGCAATTGTTGATAACATCCCGGTCATGTTTGCAGTATTAACGATGAACCCTGATATGTCACATGCACAATGGTTATTAGTAACATTAACTGCGGGTGTTGGTGGTAGCTTACTATCTATTGGCTCTGCAGCTGGTGTTGCACTTATGGGTCAAGCACGTGGTTACTATACGTTCTTCAGTCACTTAAAATGGACTCCTGTAATTGCTTTAGGTTACGCTGCCAGTATCTATGTGCATATACTTATTAATGGTACTTAATTTTTAACAATTGCCACGAAATCAATTGATAACAAAAACATTTTATTTGTTATGATAAA
>DPHE01000072.1:12259-15960 GCA_003521815.1 Colwellia sp. | reverse complement strand
CCATTCATCACCTTGGTTATTGCTAGCAGTGTCAGCATTAGGGCTCGAGTTATGCGCATTGTTTTTTCAATACGCTATGGACTTAGCACCTTGCATTATGTGCGTATATCAACGTGTTGCTATTTGCNNAAACATTTTATTTGTTATGATAAAAAGCTTCTAAATAATTTTAGAAGCTTTTTTTATACCCGTTATTCTTGCTATGCACCAAATATAGGAAAAAAATGAAATTTTTAAGTGACTTAACGACCCATTCATCACCTTGGTTATTGCTGGCATTATCAGCCTTAGGGCTAGAACTATGCGCATTGTTTTTTCAATATTCAATGGATTTAGCACCTTGCATCATGTGTGTATATCAACGTGTTGCTATTTGCGCAATTATACTGGCTGGCTTTATTGGTTTTTGGGGCTGTCAGTTTTTAATCACTCGTATTATTTCTTATAGTTTATGGTCAATAGGAGCAATTTGGGGACTATTCATTGCTTTAGAGCATGTAGAGATGCAAGCTAATTCAGGATCATTATTTTTTAGCTGTGACATTATTCCTAATTTTCCAACTTGGGCACCTTTACATGAGTGGGTCCCCGCATTGTTTGAAGCAACAGGTGATTGTGGTGAAATTAGCTGGCAATTTGTAGGTTATAGCATGCCACAGTGGATGATTGTGGTCTATGGTGCTTATAGTGCCGCTTTTTTACTGATAGTGATTAATAGGCTTATTCACGCGAAAAAATTTTAAAATAGTGGTTCTACTTAAAAGTAGTATTCTCTAAAAGGCTGTAAATAATAATTTATAGCCTTTATTTTTCCCTTATCTCACAATAGGTGCGGCAACCCCTGCTGCCACATAAGGAATAACTTGCTTAATCACGCCAGCAATATCAACTTGGCGATCAAAATCATTTTGAGCAATATCAATTAACGCATCACTCGACGACATAGTAAAAACAATAGTACCCATAGTAAAATGTAAACGCCAAAACATTTCTTCTGCGCTTAATTCTGGGTAAGCTTTGTGAACAGCTTGGGTAAAGTTAGTAAAAACACCAGGGTATTGTGTGGTTAAAAACCAACGTAAAAAACCCTGATTATCTGTAAATCCTCGACCAAGTAACTGCAAGAAGTTGCGCGTACCATTGTCTTTAAAACTATTTAGATGTAATAAGGGCTCAAGAAAAGCAGAAAAAACGTCTATTAATGTCGGCTGCACTTCGTCAAGACAAAGTGCATTTAATGCTGATTCTAATCGAGGCGATAGTTCATTCATATAACGAGACATAACCGCTTTGATTAATTCTTTTTTTGACCCAAAATGATAATTAACCGCGGCTAAGTTAACTTCCGCTTGACTAGTTATCTCTCTTAACGATGTGCCGTTAAAGCCTTTGTCAGCAAAAAGAACTTCTGCTGCATCTAAAATTTTAGTCTTTGTACTCATACTTTATATTACTCACCGATTTGGGTATTCACCCTAATTCAAACACATGTTTAAAATAGCGTATTTACTGTGATTAGGTCAAGAGTATTCCGCTCACAGAGGTTATTCATTTCTTTTTTGAACAAAATTCAAACTACCTCTAATGGTATACCTATTACTTGAGGTGCAGGTAAAACCCCTGGCTTAGTCGTCTGATCTGTTAATCTGATTTCAATCTTTATTTTGTATTATTTTGAGTGAAATGATATTTACCTAAAACCACCATTAATATACCACTGAGCACTATAGTAGCTGAAATAACAAGACGAATGGTGACTACCTCAGACACAAATATAACGCCGCCAATAGCCGCAACAACAGGCACAGATAATTGGATAACAGCAGCTTGTGTTGAGGATAGCCCCCCAAGTGCGATATACCATATGGTGTAACCTACGCCAGATGTTATAGCTCCTGAGATCAGTGCTAATACTATCCCTTCTGATGAATAATTCATGTTTTTCATTGTAAAAAACACTAATAACACCAGAAAAGGAATGGTTCTTAAAAAATTATAGGTTGTGTCCATAAGCGGGTTTTTTGAGCTGCGCCCTTTTAGGGTATAAATACCCCATGAAATTCCAGAAACGGTCATCAGTACAAGGCCATTAACTGAAGGCGTTGTTATATTAGGTAAAATAAGATAAATAAACCCCGTAAAAGTGATAATAACTCCAGACCACTCGATAATATGTAATCGCGTACCAGAAATCAATGACAGCATTATCATAGTAATTTGAACTGATCCAAATAGAATAAGAGCACCGGTGCCGGTATCAACAGAAAGATAAGCATATGAAAAGGTTATTGCATAGAGGAACAACGTAAAACTGGCTCCCCAACTGCCTTTAGATAATGCTCCTTTGTTACTTCCTTTTATACTTAAAATAACAAAAAGAGCAACCGCACCTGATAATAGTCGAATTGCCGTAAAACTCGATGCATCAATGGCCCCATTACCTAACGCTAAACGACATAATACAGAGTTGGCAGCAAATGCAATTATCGCTAAGCCTGTAAGTAAGCTTGTTTTTAATAAGTATTTATTGATCATATATGCCCATTTAACAGATAATACCCTCGCAGTGATTCAGTAAAATATTTTTTATGGCGTAGTTTTATCCGTGATCTCTACGCTATGTAGTGCTGAATTAAGGCGTTATTTTATTTCTATTCTTGAAGTGCTATAGCGGCCATTTTCATCGTGCTTTCAAATGATTCTGCACCCGCGATAAATAAACCATTATGGCAAAACATTGCATCATCAATACCTGTAACATCTTTAAGTGCTTTATCTGATAAACCGGCCCATGCGCTAGGCAGCGATTTTCTGTCTTCGAATGAACCGGGTTCAACCGGTACTGTTTGAATTCTCCATTGGCCAGACGGAGATGGATAAATCATATATAAAGCCTCTGCAGATAAAGCGTGAACGGTTCTTTTCCACGGGGTATATTTCTCTAGTACAATTACTCTTGAATCGTCTGCATTCTCAATTGCGATCGCTACAATTGCTTTTGCACTAATACCACCGTTAGCAGAGGCAATAAATCGTGTTAAAACGCGCGAGGCAAAATCAACCGCTTCATCAAAGCAGCTATCAAAATGGCTGTCTTCTTGCCAAGTAGGGTTAAACATTGAAATAGTTTGGCTAAGGCTTATGCCTTGAGAAACACCTTCAACATGACCACAATCGATAGCGTCAATGGTAGAGACTAGACCGGCATCAACAGAGTTTGCTACATCTTGGTTACCTTGGCATATCTCTAAGCCATATTTTTGCCAAATTAAACCAAATGATGAATAGGGAATTCCATTTTCACGCTCACCTGCTCCACCGCGTTGATGATGGTCAAAACGGCCAGCATCGGGGTTATATTCACCGCCTACATCTATCACAATATCTGCCTGGCCGATAAGTGATAAATCCCGTGTACGTATAAGATTAAAAGAAGGAAAAATATTTTTAAGTGCCGCGATACTAAAAACATCATCTGCATGAAAATTGCCGTTGTGCGTTGCTATGGTTATATCATTCATTTTTTTATGTCATTTTAGAAAGGAATAAAAAGGTATAAGTTAATTTTACTGTTTTGAAATATTTAAGAAATTTTTTCGAGGTATTTACTAAGTAAACATCATATAGCGGATTCTATACGAAGAGAGCAAATAAAAATAGCTGATTTTTAATAACTAAAATAGTAAACATAATACCCTTAA
>DPHE01000072.1:0-12028 GCA_003521815.1 Colwellia sp. | reverse complement strand
TGTAAACATTAACCGATACTTCACCATCCATACTCTCAGAAACCAAAAAATTTATTGGCTTACAGCAGACTTGGCAATCTTCAATGTATTGTTGATCTATGTCGGTTGAATCAATTAACACCTTAATTGTTTCACCACAGTAAGGACATCCTATCGATTTCTTAGTTAATCATTGTCTTTGATTTCCCTATTATTGTCTAATTATATACCCTGCTTTTGTTCTGCTTAAACGCCTTATAATTTTTATTGCGCAATATTGAATGTTTTACGAATAGAAAATGAAACAAACAACGAAATGAATAAACCCATAAAAAAATAGATGGCCATTATATATGGTCCTAGCTCTGACGCTTTTACATCGCCATTTTCTAATAAACACTCAGCTGTACTGTAATCAAAACTACCGCCACTATCTCGGCATTGATCTACTAACAAATAATCATTTACTAACCAAATAGCGATAAGACTAATAATTACGCCAATAAACAGTGGAATAGAATTTTTTCTCATAACGTCCTAAAATATAATTTGATTTTACGCTTTTGTAAGAACATACTTTAAAACCTCGATAACTTGCTCAGGTGTTTTAGCCCAAGCCATAGCTGACCCATCAACTTCTTTTAAGGGATGAACGATATCCTCATCATGAAGCGTGATATAGGGTGTTCCCATAGCTGCACAGTAACCCGCATCAAAAGCCGCATTCCACTGTTTGTATTTATTTCCAAAACGAACTACCGCTAAGTCACAGTTTTCAATCAGTGTTTTAGTTCGTATTGCGTTCACTTTGGCTGATTTGTGATCACGCCAAAAGCTATTATCTTCTTTTCCAAGTATATCGCCCGCGCTATCACTCGCCTCATGGTTTGTAACAGCCGAGGTGAAAACAATGGATAAATTGTGTGCCTCACAACCTTCTTTTAAGCGCTGTCTCCAGTCTGTGTGTATTTCGCCAGAGAGGTATACATTTAAGTCCATGTTTATTCCTATTTAAATGGGTAAAATAATAGTGTCATTAACTTTATAAGCCGTTGTAACCTGCTTTTATTTTTACGGAAAAAATAATCAAGTAATACCATTTTAACCTACAAAAAAAACTAAAAAAAGAGTCTATTTATAACGCACTTTTTAAGGTAGCGATCAAAGCATTTTGCCCTTGTTGATGACGTTTAAGTTCATTGTTTGCCATCAATAGTGAATAACTTAAATTAATTGACGCAACTAATAAAGCACGCTCACTGCTAGCCATGCCCTTTTGTTTTTTGATGTCTTCACACATAGCACTGAGATTATTAGCTGCTTGCTTTAACCCCTCTGCTTGCTGAGCTGAACATGAAAACTGGTGTTGCTTGCCCATAACTTCAATGCTGATCCCTATAGAATCTTCAGCAAACATTAACTAAGCTCTTCTACACTTTGTAATTTACCTAATAAGCTCGCTAATACATCATTTGTTTGCGTTTGTTTTTCTTCACCTTCAAGTACTTCAAGTTGTAACGTTTCATTTTCATCTACAAGCACTGATTTTTGCTGTTCTAGCTCTACTATTGTACTTTGTAGTTGGTTATTTTTATCAATAATTCGTTCAATCAGTTGCTCAAGTTGAGGGAGAGTATTTTCTAACATAAGGCGCTCTGGTTAACTGTAAATTTAAGGCGGCAATTTAATCTAAAGTGAGTAAGAATACTACTCTGTAGCGCAATTATTAGCTGAAGTTGTATAACAATTATCGACGTTAGGTAAGATCAAGTCGTTGTGTTTAAAAAACACACTTTAATTGTCTGTTTTATCACCTCAATCACTCCGTCGGTTCAATTCACTTAAAAGCTAAAATCAAATAAACATGATTAGGATATTTTATTGACTTTATTTACTAAAAGAGGAAAAAAAATAAAACTCGATTATACTACATCAGTACATAATCATATTTTATACAGTTTGATAAATATCAAATACGATGGATAAACTAAAATGTACAAATTTATTTTAGATAGGAAGCTAACTATAAATTCGCTTTTAATCATTTTTTTATCAATTTCTTATTTTGCATGGAGCATAACACAAAACTATTATAATTTACGTTCTGAGAATTTTTTCAAGTCTCACGTTTATAAAGTCACTGAAAATATTGAAAAACGTATGCTGGTTTATGAAAATGCACTTAGAAGTGGTGTCGCTTTTTATCAATCAAGCCAAAATATAACTCGTGAAGAATGGAAAGAATTTGTTGAAAATTTACAAATTAAAAAATTTTATCCCGGTATACAAGGCTTAGGAATCACTTTAATGCTCAAAGGTGAAGAGATAAAACCTTTAGAGTCATTGATGCAAGATGAAGGCTATATTGATTTTAAACTCAACCCAGAAGGAAAGCGAGAGCAGTACAGTGCTATTATTTACTTGGAGCCCCTAGATAAGCGCAACATGGCAGCAATAGGCTATGATATGTTTTCTCAGTCAACACGAAGACAAGCCATGGAGCTAGCACGGGATTCAGGACTTCCTACAATATCAAGTCGTGTAACACTCGTGCAAGAGATCGATTCTAATGTGCAAGCAGGTGTTTTGATGTATCTTCCATTGTATAAAAAATCTTTATCCTTAAATTCCATAAAAGATCGTCGCACAGCTTTAATTGGATATATATATAGTGTCTTTCGTATGGGTGATTTGATGACACCCGCTTTAGCCAAAGAAACTACAATACCTCTCGAGCTCTATGATGGAGAAATATTAGAAAAAAATCTTTTATTTAAATCTAGTAACGAGTTCTTAAATAGAGGTAAGCACACTATAGTTCAAGTATTGGAAATAGGTGGTCGTAAATGGAGTATGCATGCGTATAGTACACAAAAACTAGATAAGCAAATGGAAACTTATATTCCAAGTATACTTGCTGTTTTAGGGATAGTAGTCTCTTTTCTTATCTATATCGTTTTTCTAATTTCATTTAATAGTCGTAAGAGTTTATCACAACGTACAAAAGAATTAGAAGATGAAAAAATTCGTTTTTCACTTGCCATAGAAAGTACACAAGATGGTTTATGGGATTGGAACCCTATAACTAATAAAGTATTTTTTTCTAATAACTGGAAGAAAATGCTAGGGTATGAAGCTCAAGATATAGGTAATGATATAAGTGAATGGGCTGACAGAGTACACCCTGATGAGTTAGAAGCTACAATGGAACAGATTAAAGCGCATTTAAATGGTGATACAGAATTTTATGAGTCAACACATCGAGTTTTATGTAAAAATGGAGAATATAAATATATTTTAGATAGAGGAAAAGCAGTCTTTGATAATAGTGGTAATGCAATAAGGGTTGTAGGATTCCATACTGATATTACAGCACAAAAAAAATATCAAGATAAACTCGAGCATACCGCAAAACATGATTCACTCACGAAGCTTCCAAATAGATTTCTACTCTCAGAATTATTGACACATGCTATGCATGTTGTAAAAAGAAATGACAAACAACTTGCTGTTCTTTTTATTGACCTTGATGGATTTAAAGAAGTGAATGATACCTATGGACATGATGCAGGAGATGAAGTGTTATCTATTGTTGCTTCGAGAATGAATGCTATAGTGAGACAAAGTGATATAGTATCAAGAATAGGTGGGGATGAATTTGTCATAGTGATGACAGATTTAAACAAAAGTGAAGAACTCATTCCACTGCTTCAACGTTTCTTAAACGATCTATCTTCAGATATAAAATATAATCAACACAGTATGAATGTTTCAGCCAGTATTGGTGTCAGCTTCTACCCTCAAAGTATAGATATTGGTAATGAAGTACTCATTCGCCAAGCTGATCAAGCTATGTACTGCGCGAAAAAAGCGGGTAAAAACCAATACCAATTTTTCAATATAGAAGATTCTATGTAAAATCGTACTATTGATCCTAAAAAATAAAATACAATAAGAAAACTCATACATTTATAAAGATTGAACACTTTAACAATAATATTTAGTATTGAATAGCGTCTAAAACAACTGCTAATTTTGGTAATACTTTATCTTTTAACGCGGCTAATTCAATTTCAGTATAGGGGGTTAACGGCTGCTGCCCCCATATAGGTTTAGGCCAGCTTACATCATTTTTATAACGCACCACATGATGTATATGCAATTGCTCTACGATATTACCAAGCGCTGCTACATTCATTTTATCACCAACAAAAACTTGCATGGCCAACTCACTGAGTAAGCTGGATTCATTCAGTAATTGCTGTTGTTGTTGCCAGTCTAACTGATAGATATCCGTAATATCATTCACTTTGGGCACCAAAATAAACCAAGGATATGCACTATCATTGCATAGTAGTAACTTACACAAGGGAAAGTCTGCTAATTCAAAACAGTCTTTCGCTAGTTGTGAATGTAACGTAAATGTTGCTGCTGTTTGTTCAGTCATTGTTATTACCTTTTGTTTTTTCTGCCACGTCCCCTTGCCAGCTTTTTAGCTTCACGAGCAGCAACTCTTTTGGCTTCTAATTCATTAAAATATTGATTCTCTTTTTCAATAATATCAGGTATTTCAAAAGTAATTGCACCTAGTGTTTTATCTCTTATTTCATTGATCAAAATGACTGCGGCCTTATGCATGTCAATATGACCGCCACTACGAATACAGCCACGTTTCCTGCCAATGGCTTCAATTAGATCTTCTTCATGTTCAGGAGCTTCAGCAAGCTTATAACGTTCTATCAAACGTTCGGGGTAATTAGCCAACAAGTATTCTGCAGCAAAATAAGCAATATCATCATGATCAAAAGCGGTATCTTTAACCGCGCCTGACACCGCTAAACGGTAGCCACTATTTTCATTAGCAATTTTTGGCCATAACATACCTGGCGTATCAAAAAGATATAACCCTTCTTCAAGGCGAATACGTTGTTGACCTTTAGTGACTGCAGGTTCATTACCTACTTTGGCTTTCGCTTTGCCGACTAACGTATTGATCAGTGTTGATTTTCCCACATTAGGAATACCCATGATCATGGCATTTATTTGTTTGCCCTCTTCATCTTTATTGGGGACAAGCTTCCTAATTAAATCAGGAATAGTTTTCGCAGTAGCGGTATTTTCTGTCGTTAAAGCAATCGCTTTAACGTTATGTTGCGATTCTAAATATTCCAGCCAAAGCTGTGTTTTTTCAGCATCGGCTAAATCGCTTTTATTGAGGATTTTAATAAGCGGTTTATCACCTCTTATTTCAGTGATCATTGGGTTTTCACTACTAAAGGGTAAGCGTGCATCACACACCTCAATAACCACATCTATTTGTGGCAATATTTCTTTAATTTCTTTTTGTGCTTTGTGCATGTGGCCGGGAAACCAATTAATCGCCATGAAACATCCTAAATACATTATCTTTGTGGCGCTGATTTTAGCAAGCTTTGTGCATAGGACAAAGATTTTAATGACCAAGTTGATTTTTTATAAAAAAATCAACACTTTTAAGAACAACTAGTCGGTTTTTGCTAGCTATGGGGATATTTATTGATGATAATGTTTAATATTATATTATCAGTAGAAAAAGTATCTTTATGAGTAAAAAATCTTATGTGGTTTGGAAAGGCGCTAAAACAGGTGTTTTTACTACTTGGGCTGAAGTGCAAAGTCATACTCAAGGCCGTTCTGATGCACAGTTTATGGGCTTTGAATCTAAAGTAGAGGCGGAAACGGCTTTCACTTCAACTTACACTAAAGCCTTGATGAAACGTTCATTAACCAATAATAGCAGCACTAATAAAAGTAGTGTAGCCAAAAAAAGTAGCTACAGTAGCAATATCAGTGCACCTACTAAAGTAACCGCTGAAATACAAATATATTGTGACGGTGCTTGTTCGCCAAACCCAGGTAAGTCGGGTACGGGTTTAGCTGTTTACCAACAAGGTAAAATAAGTGTGCTTTATTACGGTTTATACCAAGCTAATGGTACCAACAATACAGCAGAGTTAAAGGGTTTGTTATATTCCTTTAAGCTTGCCAAAAATTATTTAGAATCGGTTGAACAGGTGCAAGTATTGTCTGATTCTAAATATTCAATCGATTGCATCACCAAATGGGCAAAAGGTTGGCAAATAAAAGGTTGGACACGTGGTAAAGGAGAGGAAATAAAAAACGTAGATTTAATCAAAGAGTGCTTTTCGCTTTATCAAGAAATCAAACAAAAATTAGTGATATCTCATGTTAAAGGCCATGCCAATATTGAAGGTAATGAATTATCAGATCGTATGGCCGTTTTAGCCCGAAAACAGCAACAAGAATCGTTAATAAAATATCCAGGTGACGTTAATATTAAAGCTATTTTGGCAATGGACTCTGGCTAATTATGGCGGTTATTTTATTAATCACAGTACTGATTGCTATTACGGCAATTTTACTGACAAAAAAGTTTAATTTACCCCGAAATATCAGTTTGCTTTTTATGGCGCAGCCTTTAGTTATTTGCTCTGCACCGATCATTATTTTTATTGGTGGGTTATTATCAAGTGAACTTACAAAAAACCCCTCCCTTGCCACGCTGCCTATTAGTTTAATGATTTTAGGGGTTGCTGCTGGCTCTATACCCGCCGCAATAATTGCTAGAGCCAATGGCAGAAAATTCGCAGCATTCACAGGGTTTAGTTGCCTATTTATCGCGTCGTTATTAGCTATTTTATCTACCAAGCTAGCCTTGTTTGAGTTATTTAATTTCGCTAGTTTCTTATTTGGTATTGGCAGTGCCTTCACGCAACAATTACGCTTTGCCGCAATAGAAAGTACCGACAAAGAAGAAGATATCCCTAAAATTTTATCCATTTTAATGTTAAGTGGTGTGTTTGCTGCCTTCTTAGGCCCTGAAGTAGCGGTAACCGCTAAAGAATGGATTGACTCTCCTCATGGTTATGCGGGCTCATTTCTTTTATTAGCTTTTTTTATTGGCTTAGCGGCACTTATCATGGTGTTTTTCAAAGAGCCTGAAATAAAAGAAACACTAAGTAGTGGTGACGCAAGGCCATTAGCAGAGATAGTAAAACAGCCAATTTTTATTATTTCTGTTTGTACTGCCACTATTGGTTATGCGCTGATGAGTTACTTAATGACAGCAACACCATTGAGTATGCACCACATGCAAGGTCACAGTTTAGTAGAAACCAAATGGGTAATACAAAGTCATATTGCTGCTATGTATATACCGTCTTTACTAACGCCCTGGTTAATCAAGAAAATAGCTTTAAAAGGTTTATTAACACTCGGTAGTGTGATTTACATTGCAGTCGCGTTAATCGCTTTTTCTGGACAAGAAGTGATGCATTATTGGTGGGCATTAATTCTACTGGGTATTGGTTGGAATTTCTTATTTTTAACAGGTACATCACTATTACCGCGAAGTTATAACGCGTGCGAACGACATAAAGTACAAGCAACCAATGATTTTATTTTGTTTGGTTTTCAATCATTTGCGTCACTAATGGCTGGGTGGATTTTGTTTTCAGGCGGTTGGAATTATCTGGTATTAAGCAGTTTACCTTTTATATTTGCACTGCTAATAATGAATATTGTTTACCATCGCCATTTAGCTAAAATACAGTAGAGGGAACTGATGAAGTTAATAAAGAAAACTGAATTTGATAACCTGCGGGACAATGACCATCATTGTTATGAAACTGACTCGAACACAGATAAACAGGTAGTTAAAATTTATTGTGGTGAGTTGTTAATTGCCAAAAAAGTTAAACTCAAAAGATCACTTCGCTATTTTGGCATTAACAATTATCAAGACTACTTAACTCAAGCAAGTTAGCTCAAGCAGTTTATCTCAACCTAACGGATCACTTTTTCAACATTGATTTAAGATCGGCAAAAGGATTATACGTTGCTGACTCTTGATTGGTATCCCCTGCCTTCACTTCAGTTGAGTATTGTGCATGGTCAGTATACTTCGCGTGCTCATTATCGTGGCAGTATATGCAAAGCAATTCCCAATTGCTGCCGTCATTTGGATTATTTGTGTGATCATGATCCATATGATGTACTGTCAACTCTTTAATGTTTGAGTAAACAAATTCTCGCGCACAGCGACCACATACCCAAGGGAATAATTTTAATGCGCGGTCACGATAACCTTGTTCTTTTTGTTTGTAGTTGGCACTGGTACCAAAACGTTCCGAAGTCATAATATAGTCAATAAAAATAGTGATGATGAGATTATTGTATTGTCATGTAACCTATATAGCAATACTTCAGTTATACCCGTTAAATTAATTATTGTAGTTGCTACATTTGAACATAAAAAATTAGAATAAATTTTAAAATTCAATTTACATAATTGGTGCTAAAGGTGTTATTTATTCAAGTTGTTCATTTCTGTTTCTGCTTGCTTAGTCAGCTGTTCAAGTGTTTTTCCGTGAGGAATCGGTTGTCTTGTTTGTGAGTCAACTTTCACAAAGACAATATCATCCGCCAAACATATCGATTTTTTAGTGATTTTATTACGCACTAAACACGTAATGGTAATTGATGTTCTGCCTACTTTTTTCGTTGCTAAACCAAATTCAACTACATCACCTTGAAAAGCAGCAGATTCAAAACTAATGGCACCAATATGCTTTGTTACCAAGCAATTAGTATCTAACTGACAAATAGCGTAAATAGCGGCTTCTTCATCAATCCATTCTAATGCTCTACCACCAAATAAGGAGTTGGCATAATTTAAGTCATTGGGCATCACTAAACGTCGTGAAAGAAAGTGCATATAAAACCTTATGGGTTGATGTATTAATTAATCTGATTGTTAGAATAATAATAAGCAAGTATAAACTATAACGACTAATGTGAGGTTACCCTAGAGAATTACTCAATAACTTTATTACTACCTTATTAGAGCCTCATTAAAACGCTATTATTACCCTAACTATAAAGCTCGAATTTTGCTAGCTGGGTTTCCCGCATAAAAACTCTGTTCATCTACATTTTTAGTGACCACACTACCCGCACCAACAACTGCATTATCACCAATAATAACCCCGGCTAATATGATGACCCCACCACCTATCCAAACATTGTTTCCAATAGTAATATCATTAACATAATTATGTTTTTCTAATCGAGTTTTCGGCTCTATATCATGCGAAACAGCTAACAACTGTACATTGGGGCCAATTAAACAATCGTGACCGATGCTAATTTTACCGTTTATTAACAGTTCATTGGCTGCATTGACTTTTTCTCGCTTACCGTCAACAATCGTACAGTTAACATTAATAAACACGCGATCGCCCAGCGTAATATTATCGCCATAGTCCATATGAAAACCATGTTCAATAAACACGTCTTCACCACAAAAATGAAATAGAGCTTTTAATCGCTTTAAATTCCCTTTACTGGGACTTCGACTAAACTGCCTACAAACTTCTTGTACCGATTTTCTATGGCTAATAAGTTCTGGTGATATACTATTAAAACGTGTTTTCATAGTTTTAGCGTGCTTTAGTGCAGTACGGCTCTAATGGGTAATCCTTTACAAATTTCTGCTTCAGCAATTAATATCTCTTCTAAACGTTGATCAACTTCACTTTTATCAAAATACTCGTAAGATAATTCAACAAATAAATTTTTATGCTTTTCTTCTGAATTAGCAATCGCCACATAAAGCGCTTTATCTTTACCTTCGGGCAGGGCTTGTGAAACCAACCAAAATTTTTCATAACCTCTGGCTTCAATAACAGCAGCAACAAGTAATCTATCGAGTAAAAATAAGCTTGTGCCATTACGAAATAAAGCGCGAATTTGTGTAATATATGGATCTTTTTTATCTTGACCTAAAGTTAAATTACGTGCGACAAGTAATTTTAAAACTTGTTTAAAATGAATTAGCTCTTCGATAGCAAGATCAGTCATCGCACGTACTAACTTAGCTTTGTCTGGGTAATGAGATAACATCGCCATAGCCATACCGGATGCTTTTTTCTCCGCCGCGGCATGATCTTGTAAAAAATGAGGGAAATCAGCCATTACCGCATCAACCCAATCTTGGCCTGTGTGGTGTTTTAATTCAAACATAAGTACTACTCTCTAAAGAAAAGGATGAGACAAATTCATCGTGATTTTACCTGCGTGAAGGTTTATCTACAATAATAAAATTAATAAAGAATTTTATCAATTTTACCTTTATTTGTTGACTCAATTTTGAGCTTATTATTAATGGCCTGCCATGCTTTTACCTTGCCACCAATATTAATGGGTTTGAACCCTTTTTTATTTTCATCTAACTGCTCAACGTTTAAAAAAGTTAACAGCGCTTGATAACTATTCTCATCATTCACATCAAGGGTTAATAAATCCTTTTTTCGTTGATTGAAGTAATCAAAAACACCTTGTTGATGGCGTTGATAACAGCTTAGTAAAAATTCATCTTGTTCGATGTTATCGGCAGTTAATGGTGAAAAAACCTCGCTATAACAACGCTTCAAATGAGGATTAAAGCCTCCATCATTCCTTTGTAAATTTACCATCATACGCTGTAACAGCTGCTTGATTGAGGGTATCCACAATGATGCTTCGCGTGTTAAATAGATAAATTTACTATTGGGAAAGTGTTTATCGAGCGTTTGATAATCACAAAATATTGGCGTATCTGCCAGCACTTGTGCTTGTGTAAAAGCATGCTGTGTATAAGCATTATGTGCTGTTTTAAATCCCAGCCCAAGTAAGGCTAAACAGACACTAGTCGTGGCTGTTCTCGGTAAACCGATGATGAATATTTTATTATTTGCCATTTAGTACTCTCAATGAAATAAAAACATTGTAGCATTGACTGAGATCAATGAATATTATGTACCTTAAGTCATACTTATAGTTCATAGCTTATGTATATCTGAAATGATTGACTTATAGCCAATCGGACATAGATGACACAATCAGCCCATTTGTCAAACAACAGGAATGTAAATGTCAGCAAAAAATGAAGTAAATGATGCTGAAAATAACAATATTCATTGGGATGATTATTTAAAATCAGGTAATCGTATTTTTATTGGCTCAAATGCCGCTGTACCTAATGCTTTAATTGACGATTTAATTGCTAAATCAAATGACTTGCACGATATTGAAACGGTACATATTTTAACATTCTCTGAGAATGTTTGGGCCAAACCTGAGCATAAAGATTTATTTAAAGTAAATAGCTTATTTATTGGTGGAAAAAACATTCGAGAAGCCATTGCCGAAGGGCGTGGTGATTATACGCCTTGTTTTGTTTCGGATATTCCACGTTTATTTACAGAAAATATTTTACCACTTGATGCAGCATTAATTATGGTCAGCCCGCCTGATGAATACGGTTACTGTTCATTAGGTGTAAGTGTTGATATTGTTTCAGCTGCAGTAAAAGCAGCAAGGTATGTTATCGCACAAGTAAATCCGAAAATGCCACGCACCAATGGGCATAGTTTTGTTCATGTAAATCAAATTCACGCTTGGATGCATACTTCACAAGATTTGCCACAAATCACTCCGCCGAAAATTGATAAGCGAACAGAGCAAATTGGTCAGTATGTTGCTATGTTGATAGAAAATGGCGATACCTTACAGATAGGTATAGGCAAAATTCCTGAAGCAGTACTGCGCTACTTAGGTAATCATAAAGATCTAGGCATTCACTCTGAAATGATTTCTGATGGTGTTATTGATTTAATGCTAAAAGGTGTTATCAATAACCGGCGAAAAACCTACCATAAAGGTAAAGCAGTAGTCACTTATTGTATTGGTAGCCAAAAGTTATATGATTTCGTTGACGGTAACCCACACATTGAATTTTATCCTTCAGAGCATGTAAACTCACCAGACAAAATTGCTAAAAACGACAATATGGTGTCGATCAATAGCGCCATTGAAGTAGATTTGACCGGCCAAGTAGTGGCTGATTCTATTGGCTATCAGTTCTATAGTGGCATTGGTGGACAAGTGGATTTTGTTCGTGGCGCTTCTTTAAGTAAAGGAGGTAAAGCGATTATAGCTCTACCTTCCA